>CAZLME010000055.1:0-9412 GCA_964560595.1 uncultured Actinomycetota bacterium | reverse complement strand
AAGGATCATTATCTCCAGCCATATATCTCCACTAAAATCACCTAGCAGTTTTTTTAAACCCGATATATTCTTATTAAAATTAACTTCCCTACAAGGACGGTTTATTTTCTTTAGCAATTTATTATCAGGCGCATCCAGAGAAACCTTTATAAGGTCCGCATCCTTGATATCATCAATAACCCCGTTAAAACCAAGAGTACCTCCACCCGTAAGTACCGCTACAGGAATCTTAGAATTCTCCTTTGCAATGCCAATTAGTTTACCGATGCTACTGTTCAGGGTAGGCTCCCCTGAACCGGAAAAAGTAACATAATCAAGATGCGAACAACTTTTTATTCTTTCCTTAAGCTCGGTTTTAAATTCTTTAAAATCAATATCCACATAATTTTTTCTCTCAACAGTTTTATTTGTGGTTCTTCCAAGCTGACAGTATATGCAGTCATATGCACATACCTTAAAAGGAACTGTGTCAATCCCCAGAGAGTAGCCAAACCTTCTTGATAATACCGGACCATAAAACAAAAAATATTCCCCTCTATAATATAAAAAATTAACTCAAACTTATAATTTTATTGGATATATAACTAAATGCTTCACTGGCAGGTGTTCCATTTTTGTGGATTTTTAAGTAAATTTTACCTTCATCGCTCAGGCTCATAACCTCATTATCATATGGAATCCTTCCAAGGAATTCAACATTCATCTCTGAAGCAATTTTCTGACCGCCGCCGGTTTTAAAAATATCTATTCTCTCCCCGCAGTGGGGGCAAATAAATCCTGACATATTTTCTATAACCCCTATGTAGGGTATCTTTAACTGCTGCGCAAATCTTATGCTCTTTCTGGCATCCATAGTGGCAACGCTCTGCGGAGTGGTAACTACAATTCCTCCGTTAAGTCCGGGCATTAACTGTGCAAGACTCAAAGGCTCATCCCCTGTTCCCGGTGGGGAATCAATAATCATGTAATCAATGTTGCCCCAGTTAACATCACTTAAAAACTGGCTGATTAATTTCATTTTTAAAGGCCCTCTCCAGATAACGGGGCTATCTTCATTCTCCAGAATAGAAGCGGTACTTATTACTTTCATGTTTTCAAAAGCCTTAATCGGTTCTATTTTATTTCCTTCACTTACTAGCTTTTCTTTTTCAAGACCCATTATCTTTATAACATTTGGACCATGAATATCTATATCAAGAAGACCGACCTTATAACCTTTAGTCATTATGCGATAAGCCAGGTTTACTGCAACAGTCGTCTTCCCAACACCGCCTTTTCCGCTAAAAACCATGAATTTATTTTTTACACCTGACATGTTCCTGGCAATTTCTTCATTCTTTAATACATTATCCATTTAATTACCTTTTTACTAATTAAAAAGGAAAGATAGATATTTTCCCATACAGAATTACTGCAATTTTTAGATAATTTAATCTATCTTTCCTTTTTATAACTTTACCTTTTTACTTAGTTTTCTGTTCCTTTGATAGTTCATTCATTCTTGCTTTTATTTCGTCCAGCTCCTTTTGTAAAGCCTCGGATTGGCTCTTTAACATTTCTTTTTCCTGTTCAGGTTCTATATCAACGGCAAAAGGGTACCCGGCTGTACCTCCCGGCGCAGGGTATCCCATATTATATCTACCCCAACCAGGAATACCTGTTGCATAAAAACGATTTCTATATCCGCGGCCCCTGCCAGATCCTCCTCCAAAGGCTCTACCAATCCCGGCATATCTTCCACCATAGGGATTCATATATCCGGGAACAGAATAACCAGCACAATAGCCGGCAGCTCTTCCTGTCATTGGACCCATCCCTGCTGGTCCTGTTCCATCTCCTCCTGGCATTTGTATTACCTCCTTTATATTATAATTTTTTAAAATATAAATAAGTAAAATTCTTATTTTTATGTTTTAAACATAAACCCATTACTTATTATTATAATGAACATATGCCCATAAGTCAAATATAATTTTCATGTATGTTTTTTTGTAAAGCATTGAATTATTTTCCCGTGTATCCTCCTATAGGACAAATATAAGACAACCGGTTTTAAAGTTATTTAACAGGGATTTTCATGGATTAAAATTAAATCTGATTTAAAAGATTTTTTTTATTCTTTAGATGAGAAAAATATTTTTACCTGATTAAAATTTATTACCAGCTTTTTACGAGATTTACCTTTTCGGTGAGTCTTGAGCTTTCAATAAATTTTTCTATTTTACTGCCTTTTATTATAAGCCCGGGGGTTATTTCACTTAACGGGACAAGGACAAATTTCCTCTCCTCTATCCCCGGGTGGGGTATTGTTAAAAAATCCGAATCTATAAACATTTCCCCGTAATATAGTAAATCTATATCTATAATCCTTGGTCCGTATCTTTTGTCTTTTTTGCCGCCGGACCCAAACTCAATCCCTTTTAAAAACCCCAACATTTCAAACGGGCTGATTTTACTATTTACTTTTGCCAGTAAAACTATGTTGTAAAAATAATCCTGGTCCTTTAAATACATTGGCTCCGTTTCATATATGGAGGATACTTTGATTATATTAATATTGGGATTCCTGTTAATTAGTTCAACGGCTTTCCTCAGATTATTCTCCTTATTCCCGATATTCGACCCGAGGGACATATAAACATCTACTTCACCAGATTCCAGTTCGCTCCCGCTGTCATTCTTATCGCTAATTTTACCGCTGTTTTTCAAGTTTCTTCTATCCAGCACGCATTCAATTCCCACGGATTCAAGGTTCTCCTTTATAGGCGGGGATGTCTTTTCTATTTTTACGATTACTCTCTCTACCAGGGAAGACATTTCCATTATCCTGCCGGCTATTGTCTTAGATAATGTTTCGAGAAGATTGAAGCTCCGGCTGCTGTTTATATCCTTTATGAGTTCTATTACCCCGGAATAGTTCAGGGTATCTTCCAAATCATCGGTATCCGGAAAGTCACTGTTGCCCAGTAAAATCTCAATATTAAAACGAAAATTCTGGCCATTTTCCTTCTCGCTCTCTTTAACTCCGTGATACCCGAATAAATTTAAATTTTTTACTATTATTTTAAACATTTTAAAGATAATATCGGGATAATCTTAAAATCCGTTAATAATACTTCGTGCGACCTTGACCGCTCTCGCGGTTTCCCCTACATCGTGCACTCTTAAAACGTCTACCCCGTTTATAACAGAATAAACCGCAGCCGCGAGGCTTCCTTCAAGCCTATCCTCGACCGGCATGTCGAGAATGCCTTCTATAAAAGATTTCCGGGACGCTCCAATCATCACCGGATACCCCAGGACTTTAAATTCGCCAATTTTATTTATTATTTCCAGATTATGTTCCAGTGTTTTCCCGAATCCTATACCAGGGTCTATAATTATTTTCTCAGGCCTGATTCCTAAATTTACCGCCATGCCTGTCCTATCTTCAAGATAATCATATATTTCATCAATTACATTTTCATACTCCGGATTTTTCTGCATATTTTCGGGAGTCCCTTTAATGTGCATAATGATCACAGAAACGCCGCTTTCAGCAATCACTCCGGCTATATTTTCATCCATAGAAAGACCGCTGATATCATTTATGATATGTGCCCCTGCGTCTACCGCTCTTTTGGCTACTTCAGACCTGTAAGTATCGGCAGATATCAAAACGTCAAAATTTTTTTTTATATATTTTATTACGGGAATGATTCTGTCAATCTCTTCCTCAAGACTTACAGGTAAAGAACCCGGCCTTGTTGACATTCCCCCTACATCAATTATATGCGCTCCTTCACTTACTACAGTCTCAACCCTCCTGAAGGCTTTATCTTTTTCAAAATAATGACCACCGTCGTAAAAAGAATCAGGCGTGACATTTAAAATACCCATTATAATTATATCTTCATCCGGATTAAATTTTTTTTCGCCTATAATCAATCCATTTCTTTTTGTGGTTTTATCCAATCTGTCCAGATATTCTTTTAATTCACCGGCAAGGCCCCTTAATCCAAAAGGCTGCTCCGCTATCTTATCAATCAAGCTTTGAATATCATTCAGGGTACCCTGAATGATAACATCAGTTTTACTGTTCTCTCCCGTTTTACCGCATGCTTCTATGAGCGTATTCCTGGATGTTACCACATCTCCGCCCCTGGCAAGCATTTCCTGTTTTAATATATTTGCCGCAACAGGGCTTACACCCCTGATTTTTAAGGATAACGGGAATATTTTTTCCACCATTATCCGGGACCCGGCAGCAGTGGCTCCGATTTTCTTAAACTCTTTTAAACCCTCCTGCCTGTTTTTAATATTTAATGCCCTTATTTTAAAATCCATATGTTATTCAATTCATGCTTATATGTTATTTATTTTGTTTTATCAGTGCCATTACTTCGGCTCTTGAAGCCGGGTTTTCCCTGAACAGACCCCTCACGGCAGATGTTACGGTTAATGTACCCGGTTTCCTTACTCCCCTCATACTCATACATAAATGTTCAGCTTCAACAATAACGAGGACGCCTCTCGGTTTAATTTTCTTCATAATAGTATCCGCTACTATGGAAGTTAACCTTTCCTGAACCTGCAGTCTTTTTGCCGCGATATCCAGTACCCTTACAAGTTTACTGAGACCGATAATTCTACCAGTTTTATTCGGAACATAAGCTATATGTGCTTTCCCTGTAAACGGTACCATGTGATGCTCGCATACCGAATAAAAAGGAATATCTTTTACCAGTATTATTTCATCATGATTTTCATCAAATGCAGGCCCTAATTCTTTAGATGGATCCTGTCCTATCCCGCTGAATATTTCTTCGTACATCTCGGCAACTCTTTCAGGAGTCCCTTTAAGGCCCTCCCTATTTATATCTTCCCCGATACCTTTTATTATCAGCTTTACCCCTTCTTCTATCATTTTTCTATCCAATTACTAGCTCCTATCTCTGAATTGATATTATGATAAATAAATATTTAAATTTTTTAAAAACATGCCATTGACAGGCTGATATACATTTTTAAAAAATTTGCTATTTCCACCGGGTATTGCGTTTTAATCTTTTGATAATACCGGAAAGCCATATTGAAAAAGTCTGGTTTTATTTTGGACAATGAAATAGCCCGCTTGAATAAAAGCTTTTATTTTCTATTTTTTTTATTATTTTTTACCAGCCGTTTTTACGACTTTATTCTTTAATACCTTTTTTACTTTTATATTTTTATTTAAGACTTTACTTTCTTCGTCTAATTGTTCCAATCTTCTGGCTTTATGACTCTCTACTTTCGATAATACTTTAAGTATTTCTTCCCTGCCTAAAGTCTCTTTTTTCATTAGTTCATTTGCAAGAACACCCAGGATTTCCTTATTCTCTATAAGTATTTTCTTTGCTCTCTCGTAACTATCCATAATTATATTACGTACTTCATCATCAATAGCCGAAGCTATTTCATTACTATAGTGAGGTCTTGAAGCAATTTCCTTTCCCAGAAATACTTCGTCTTCTTCCCCCTTGAAAGTAATCGGCCCCAGCTTTTTACTCATTCCGTATTCCGTAATCATTTTTCGCGTAATCTTTGTGGCTCTTTCCAGATCGTTCTGAGCCCCTGAAGTTATATCATTGAAATTCATTTCTTCACTGACTCTTCCTCCCAGAAGCTGTGTAATGTTATCTATGAGCTCTTTTCTTGATTTTAAAAACCTGTCTTCTTCGGGCAGAGTAATTACATACCCCAGGGCTCTCCCCCTTGATATAATGGATATTTTATGAACCGGGTCAGTATGGGGCAGCACATATGAAAGTATTGCATGGCCGCACTCATGATATGCTATTATCCTCTTTTCTTCTTCTGATATGATTCTTGTCTTTTTCTCGGGCCCCGCTATAACTCTTTCTACTGCTTCCTCTATCTCAAACATGGTTATTTTCTTCTTATTATGTCTTGCAGCCAGAAGAGAGGCTTCATTAAAAAGATTGGCAAGGTCGGCACCCGTAAATCCGGGTGTCTGCTTGGCTATGGTCTTTAAATTGATACCCTTATCCAGAGGTTTACCTCTTGCATGTATTTTTAATATTTCCTCCCTGCCGATCAGGTCGGGCCTGTCTACCACAATTTGCCTGTCAAATCTTCCGGGTCTGAGCAGTGCAGGGTCAAGAATATCCGGCCTGTTTGTAGCCGCAATCAGTATTACCGTATTGTCGACATCGAATCCATCCATTTCTACCAGCAACTGATTTAATGTCTGCTCCCTCTCATCGTGTCCTCCACCCAATCCTGCTCCTCTGTGTCTTCCTACTGCGTCAATTTCATCCATAAATACTATTGCCGGCTGATTGGCTTTTGCCTGGTTAAAGAGATCTCTTACCCTGGATGCACCCACACCTACAAACATCTCAACAAATTCGGAACCGCTTATACTAAAGAAAGGCACGCCGGCTTCGCCTGCGACAGCTCTTGCCAGAAGCGTTTTTCCAGTTCCGGGAGGTCCGTAAAGCAAAACTCCTTTAGGGATTTTTGCTCCCATCGATTTAAATTTATTTGGATTTTCCAGAAATTCTTCGATTTCTCTTAATTCTTCTACAGCTTCATCGACTCCGGCAACGTCTTTGAAGGTAACTCTTTTTTTACTTTTATCTACCAATCTTGCCTTGCTCTTCCCAAATTGGAGTACTTTAGAGCCTCCGCCCTGAAGCTGGTTCATCATAAAGAAAATCAATCCAAATATTATAATAAACGGTATGGCACTCACTAAAATCTGGATCCACATTGATTGCTTCTGGTTATCCACCTTGAAAGGCAGGTCATTATCCAGCAGTAGCTGTGTAATGTCATAATCTCCCAGAAATGAGACTTTAAACCTTCCCCCATCTTTTAATTCGCCCTCTATTATTTTGTCTTCCCCTTTAATCACCATCGGTGTTGAAGCACTTATCTCGCCCTGTTCCACTGCTTTGACAAATTCATTTAAGTTGAACTCTTTAACCGCAGGTGAAAGAAACAGGGGATTCCTTAAGATCAAAAACATCACTGCTATAAGCAATATTAATAATGCGATATTTTTAAATACTCTACTGTTAAATCCTTTATTATTCTTCAAATTTTAAACAACTCCTTATAATTTTTTCATGACTTTTTAGATAATAATATAATTACTATTCATTTTCAATATACCCTATAAAAGGGAAATTTCTGTATTTCTCCCCAAAATCAAGACCATATCCTACCACAAACTTATTAGGAATATCAAATCCTTTATATTTAACCCTGTTTTCTGTTTTCCTTGGAACATCCTTATCCAGAAGCGCGCAGACTTCTATACTTTTTGGATTTCTGGCTTCAAGATTCTTTACAAGGTAATTTAAGGTTCTTCCGGAATCAACTATGTCTTCTATAATTATTACTTCTTTATTCTCAATGGTGGATTCCAGGTCCTTGGTTATCCTTACAATACCGGAGCTTACCCTTGAATTTCCATAACTTGAGACAGCCATAAAATCAAAAGTAACGGGTATTTTAATTTCTCTGCAGATATCGGCAATAAAAATGAAGGAACCCCTTAAAACTGCCACCAGAACAGGGCTTCTATCTCTGTAATCTCTGGTAATTTTCCGGCCCAATTCTTTTACTTTTTTACAGAGCGTTTTCTCATCAATAAGTATTTTTACCCTGGCACTGCCGCACAACATTACTTTTTCGCCATTGATTTTTTTTAATTTATACATTCCCATTTATCACTCCGGTTTTTTATGGATTTATTAAATCATATTAAATCTATTTTTGAAATAACTTTAAATGCAGAACCTCTCTGGTATTATCAGTTACCCTCACACGGTTATCGATCCTGTATTTTCCCACCCAGATTATTTTCTCCTTATCTATAAATACAGGGACTGAACTTCTCAAGTGTACGGGGATTTTATTATCAATAAAGAAATCCTGAAGTTTTTCCTTCCCGCTCATGCCAAGAGGAAAAAACTTATCTCCTTTTTCCCGCCTTCTCACTTTAACCGGAAGTTTGATTTTAGCATAATCCAGGAAAGCTTCCGTGGTTTTAGTATCATTAATTTTTATTTTGCCCTTATCATATTTTAGAATTTCAGTATAAAGTTCCATATTAAAATCATCCAGCTTCAAGCGGACTCCTATTTTTACTTCCTTTTCCTTTTTTTCTTCTTTCTCCTCTGTTTTTACACGCTCATTATTTTTTATAAACTGTACAAGCTCATCCGGCAGGCATTTTACATAGCCGGTATTGGCAAAATAAATATAATCCCCTATTTTAAAAACTCTTATTTTCTCTTCAGGCCGGACAATTTTACTCTCTCCTCCCGGAACACATATTTTTAAAATGTCATCAATATTCTTAAAGCTTATATCTTTAAGATCTCCGATTATCATTTCTATTGCCGATATTATAATTCTTCTCCGGGAAGCTTTTTGCTCCTCCTTTATTTTTAAAACAGGCATCTTAATAAAGACTGGTTTTCCGTTGTTTTCACTAAACTTTATGGAAGCCGTATCTTTCATTATAGCCGCTGCATATTGCTTTAAAAAATCATCTTCATCCCTTAATATGCCGGACAGCCTCGATATATTTTTCTTAAAGGACTTACCAAAATACTTGCTTACAAAAGGCATAAGAACATTTCTTATTTTGTTTCTAAAATATATATTTTCAACATTCGTTCTGTCCAGGCAATAAGATATCTTTGTTTTATTCATATAAGAAATTATATCTTCTCTCGGGATTTCAATAAGAGGTCTTATAAATTTACCGGCAACCGGCTTTATTCCGGAAAGTCCCCTTGTTCCTGCGCCGCGCAGGAGGTTCATAAAGAAAGTCTCTATATTATCATCGGCATTATGACCCGTAGCAATTTTTTCTATGTTTTTTTTTCCTGAAATTTCCAACAGTTTTTCTATTCTTATTTTCCTTGCTCCTTCCTGGAAAGAAAGTTTATTTAACCTGCACCATTTTGTGGCATTTATTTTTTCCGCAAATAATTTAATATCCAGTTCTTTACATAATTTTTTCACAAACATGGCATCTTTTGCAGATTCACCGTTTCTTGTCATATGGTCAAGGCAGAAACCAAAAAGAGTCAGATTGAGAGCCGGCCGTAATAGATAAAGAAGGTGCGTTAAAAAAGTAGAGTCCGGTCCGCCCGAGATGGAAATCAATATCCTATCGCTCCTTTTTACCATTCTATTGGATTCTATAGTTTTTAATGCTTTTAAAATAACCCTATCATTTATAAATCTGCAGTTTTGTATTTCTTTAATCCTAAAATCTTTATTATCCATATTATTATTCATATTATCTTTATTACCCATATCGATCATTCCGCCCTGTTGCCCTAACCACCTTTATACTACCACTTAAAAATCAGACACTTTCAATTACCATATTTAATCTGGTTATATT
>CAZLME010000054.1:0-9416 GCA_964560595.1 uncultured Actinomycetota bacterium | reverse complement strand
CTCAGACAGGTGACCCGTATCTCCGGAAAAACCTCTCGCTACAAAAGTCGCACCCGCTGCCAGAGCCAGTAAAACCGGATTAACAGGTTCTTCAAGCACGCCTGAAGGTGTTGATTTAGTTTTTAATCCCCTGGCACTTGTAGGAGCAGCCTGACCGGTTGTAAGTCCGTAAATCCTGTTATCATGTAAAAGATAGGTCATATTTATATTTCTCCTGCATGTATGTATGAAATGGTTCCCGCCTATGCCGACACCGTCGCCGTCTCCGGCCATAATTATCACATTAAGTTTATGATTTGCCAGTTTTGCACCGGTGGCTACAGGAAGAGCTCTTCCGTGCAGGGCGTGAAATGCATAAGTTTTTATGAAATTAGCGCCGTTTCCCGAACAACCGATGCCATATACTATAAGTATTTCATAAGGTCTCAAGTTCATGCTTATAAGTACTTTTTTTAGCGAATTCCATATTCCATAATTACCACAGCCAATACACCAGGTTGGTTTTTTTGCAGTATTAAAATCACGGGTTGTTAAATCATACTTCTTTCTTTTAGATTTATTTCCGGTTTTTCTCATTTCCCCTGCCATTTAAAACTAATACATATAATATGTTTTTAATTAAACTAATGCTTTACTTAAGATTATCACTCGATTTTTTCAATACCACTAATAATCTCTTCGGGCAGGAACTGCCTGCCGCTATATTTCAGTATCTTATTTTTTATCCTGTAACCCGTATTCATCATTATAATTTTTGAAAGCTGCGATGTTTTATTATTCTCCACCACTATATTCTTATTGCTTCCACTTATAAGCCCATTAATAACATCACTGTCAAACGGACATAAATAAGTAAAGTGTATTAGATTTACCATCTTTTCTTTCTGATTTAATATACTCATGGCCTCAAGAATAGGTCCCTTGCAGGAGCCCCAGCTCCAGATTGTAATTTCAGCATCATTGGGTCCATATATTCTTGGAGGAGGGATTTCTTCAATTAATTTTTTTATTTTTCTAAATCTTTTATCAACCATAATCTTTCTATTATGAGCGCTTTCATCGGAATACCCATATTGATCATGTTCATCACTATTAGCAATATGAATCCCATTTTCATTTTCTATGCCCGGTATTGTTCTCGGAGAAATGCCGTCTATAGTATCAGAATAACGTTTGTATTCACTATTTATATCCTTGCTTCTGGTTATTAATTCACCTCTGTTTACTGTGATATTTTTATAATCAAACCTGTCGTATGTAAAATGGTTTTCGGATAAATATTTATCCAGCATTATAATGACAGGAATCTGATATTTATCGGCAAGATTAAATGCTTTACCAGTGAGATAAAAACATTCTTCAGGGTCTCCTGGCGCCATTATCACCCTTAAAAACTCTCCGTGCGATGCATGGCTCGCAAATAACAAATCTCCCTGTTCGGTCCATGTGGGCAACCCTGTAGCAGGAGCCGGTCTCTGGCATAATACGATAACAACAGGGGTTTCGGTCATAGCGGCGCTGCCTATCCCTTCATTCATTAGAGAAAATCCTCCTCCTGATGTTGCTGCCATTGCTCTTGCACCTGCGTAAGAAGCACCTAACACCATATTAATTACCGCTATCTCATCTTCAGCATGTTTGGTTACAATATTAAAATCATTTTCTACTGAAGCAAACGAATGCAGTATTGAAGAAGAAGGAGTCATAGGATAAGCTGCATAAAACTTACAACCGGCTCTAACCGCTCCTAAAAAAACTGCATCATTGCCAGTTACCAGAATTCTATTTACCGGTTTTACTATTTCAAGCTCATAAGCATTTATTTTTAATTTCTCTTTTATATATTTATAGCCAAGTTCAGATAACTTAATATTCAGGTTCACAATTTCTGATTCTTTTCTGCTAAAGACGCCCTTTATTGCATCTTTTAGTATTTCCATATCATAATTTAAGAGAGCGATTGATACTCCCAGAGAAACATTATTTTTCATAATACCGGGAGCTCCCAATTCCGAAATTATTTTAGAAAAAGGTACCATAACATAATTAATATCTTTCCTGTCTTTTTTAAAATCGGTAATGTCAAAGCTGTTTTCGTCATAAACGATATATCCGCCGTATGATACCTCTTCCTGGTGAAGTTTTACGGTTTCTTCATCCAGCGCAATCAATACATTAATATTTTTATTAATAGAAAAAATCTCATTAGAACTTATCCTCACAGTATAAGTATTATGACCGCCTCTTATCCGGGATGGGTATTCATTGCTGTCAATGACAAAATATCCTTTTTTGGCAAACACCTTTGAAAAAATCAGTCCGGTAGATATTATTCCGAAACCAGCTTCCCCTCCGATTTTCCAGCTTATATTTGAAACCTTCATTTAACTTTTTTCTTTCTATATTAATTCTTTCAATATAATAATATTACCCAACTAACTTATTTGCAACTTTTTAAACATTCTCTTTTTTCTTATATGCGGGCCGGAAATCTTGCAATTTGCCAAAGTTGATATATGCGGATTAAAGAATGCAGATTAAAGAAATCATGGTAATAATTCCACCGGATCTTTTCTTGGCCGGTCTAAAACTCTACATTTATTGCAGTGATAATCTTTTTAACCTTAAAGAATTGGTAACTACCGAAATACTGCTAAAAGACATTGCAGCCGCGGCATATATTGGACTTATCAGTATACCAAAAAAAGGATAAAGAATACCTGCTGCAACCGGTATCAGTATTATATTGTAGAAAAATGCCCAGAAAAGATTTTGCCTTATTATTTTTATTGTCTTTCTGGATAACATTATTGCCATCAACACACCGTTCAGATCTCCCTTGATTAGAGTAATTTTACTGGATTCCACTGCAACATCGGTCCCGGTTCCAATAGCTATTCCAATGTCTGACTGAGCCAGCGCAGGAGCATCATTTATGCCATCTCCAACCATCGCTACAATTTTACCTTTTTTCTGCAGCTTCTTAATCTCCTCTGCCTTTTGTCCGGGGAGAACTTCAGAAATTACATAATCAATCCCTGCTTCCTTCCCTACAGACAGGGCTGTATTCCTGTTGTCACCGGTAATCATCACTACCTCCAGCCCGAGTTTCTTTAATCCTGACGTAACCATTGCTGCACCGCTTTTTAAACTATCAGCAACAGCTATAATACCGGCCATGTTATTATTTATAGCAATAAATACAGGGGACAATCCTCTTTCCGAAATCTCCTGCCCTTTCCTCTCCATGTTATCCAGCTGGATATTATTTTCTTTCATCAGTTTAATATTACCCTTAATGATCTCTTTTCCATCTACAACTGCCTTTATTCCCCTGCCGGCTATAGCTTTAAACTCCTGCGGCTCCCTTAATTCCAGACCGGTATCCCTTGCCTTATTTACCATTGCCTTCCCTATAGGATGTTCGGAGTATAGTTCCGAACTTGCTGCAATACTTAACAAATCTTTTTCTGTACCTTTAAAATTACTTTTCTTTATTATTATTTCCCTTACTTCAGGCTTACCCCTGGTAAGTGTACCTGTTTTATCGAATATAACAGTGTCAAGCTTATGAGCGATTTCCAGGCTGGAAGCATCTTTTATCAATATCCCATTTTCTGCACCCCTGCCGGTACCTACAACTATGGCAGTCGGTGTGGCAAGCCCTAAAGCACATGGACATGCTATGACAAGAACAGATACAAAATTAATAAGTGCCAGGGTAATAGAAGGCCTGGGCCCCCAGATGAACCAGATTATAAAAGTCAACATTGCCACTATTATAACCGCGGGTACAAAATAACCTGCGACTTTATCTACCAGTTTTTGGATAGGAGCTTTTGAAGCCTGTGCTTCCTCAACCATTTTTATAATCTGATTTAAAAACGTATCTTTTCCCACACGCGTAGCTTTTAATTTCAAAAAACCTGTTAGGTTTATAGTAGAACCTATTATTTCATTCCCTGGTTCTTTATCAACCGGTATGGATTCCCCCGTAACCATTGATTCATCCACAGCAGAAGCGCCTTCTATTATTACCCCGTCTACCGGTATTTTTTCTCCGGGTTTAACAAGCACTATATCATCCACCAATACGTTATCTACATCAATCTCTTCTTCTTTTCCATTTCTTATTACAAATGCCCTCGGCGTTTTTAGTTTTAAAAGTTTTTTGATTGCATTTGAAGCGCTGCTTTTAGATCTTGCTTCAAAAAATCTTCCCAGCAGTATGAGAACAATAATCATTGCTGCCGTGTCAAAATATATATGCGGCTCAATTCCTGTTCTTATGAAATAATCAAGAAAAAAGGTTACGGCTGAACTGTAAATAAAAGCAGATAGGGTTCCTATAGCGACTAAAGTATTCATATCTGCCATCCGGTATTTAAAAACAGAAACCAACCCCTTATAGAATTGGGAACCCACCCATATCTGAACGGGACAGGTTAAAATAAAGATAATAATATATCTTATTCTTATTGAAAGTGAGGAAAACCCGGGGATTATATTCATAGAAAACATAAATATAAAAACTGTAAGAAATGCTCCTACCAATAGCTTTTGCAGAAGTCTTTTTTGATTCTTCTTTTCTATTAATTCTTTTTTTTCTTCTAAGGTAAGCTTTCTATCCTGGTCCATTTTTTAATCTGTTTGAAAATAAATAAGACTTATCTAAGTAATAAGCTCATAACCAATACTTTTAATTATTTTCTCTATCTTATTTAAATCCAGCTTATCGTTGTCATACTCGATTGTTAATTTCTCCGATGCAAAATTGACATTTGCTTCAATTACCCCATCAGTTTCATTAAGAACAGTTTCTATTTTTCTTACGCATGATGCGCAACTCATTCCCAGAACCGGATAAGTTTCTTTAATTTTTGCCATTTTTTATCCTTTTTAAAAAAAATTATTTATAGTAGTAAAGATTATATCTTCAGGCACACAGAAGCTTAAAAAACTATTTAAAACAAAGTTGTTCCAGGATAAAGCTGTTGAGTTATTTCGCTATATCTTTTTGTTCATCTATTACTTTTTGTATGAACTCTATTTCTTTTTCCGTAAGGTCTTTTAACTTTTTATAGCCGGATACAACACTATTTACTATCTCGTCATATTTATCTTTTGTTATATTCTTTACCTTACCTGCCTTCTCTTCAACTTTATTAACCGCTTCTTTAGCTATTCTTTTTATATCACTTCTTAATTCTTCACCTGTTTTAGTGGTTAATAATAGTGCCGTAACTGCTCCGGTTATAAAACCCAGGGTAAACCCAATAAAAGTACCTTTTATAATCCCTGCTCCATTGTTATCACTCATATGTCCTCCAAAGTTTAAATAAAAATTTATATAAAATTAACATTCTCTTTATATTATACATATTATAGGCATTATTTTTAATATATTTTTAATAAATAAATTTTATCAATTATTTAACTTTAGTTTTTTAGGGCTTTTCCCTGTCTAATTTACCTGATTTTTTTATTCTATTTGATATCAAGTTTCCCAGAAAAGTATACCTTATACTAATTGCTCCCTGCGGACACATTTCGCTGCAGCAGAAACATCTGATGCAGCTTTTATGATCAAACTTTATTTTATTATTACTAAGTGAAACAGAATCCTGCGGACAGATTTTGCAGCAGGTCATACATAAATTACACTTATCATAATCCACGTACATACAAGGATTCAATAAATTTCTAATTAACGGGATGATGTGGGTATTTATAAATTTATTTGTTGTAAGTTTTTTCCGGTCAATATTTTTAGGAAGCTTAAAGTCATGAATTATCACACCGGATAGTTTTTCTCCCAGGACTTCTATATTGCCATTGCTATATGATTTCACTCCCCAATTTTCCAAAACCTTTAGCATGGGATTTAAATCACTCTTGATATTCATAATTTTACTCATGATAATGTCCAGTGAAACAGGGTCCCTGCTCGCAAGCACGAGTCCGATTTCTCTCACTGTACCGCTCCTGCCAGGACCCTCCTCTTCGATACCTGTAATCCCATCCATAATACTCAGTGTAGGTTTTATAAAGAAAACTATATCCAAAAGCATTCCCATAAATTTTTCGAAATCATCAAACCTGAGGTGGTATCCAGTTTTGGTAAATCCCGGGATTATGCCGAACATATTTTTTACCGCTCCGGTAAAAACTACCAGGTCGTGAGTTTTAAATTTCGGAAGATTAATTATCGTATCAGCTTCGATAACCGGTTTTATGACTTCCAATCTCTTTAAAACGCGGCCTTTTTCATTAGATAAATACTCATATTCAGGAGAATAATTCAACCTGCATCCTGTTTTCTCTGCAACATCCATAATACCGGTTGCCTCATATACTTTTTTCATGCCATTCTTATCATAATTAATAGCAGGACCAAAACTGTCGGCAATCATAATATTCTTACTTGAGCCGGTAATATCAATAATATTTTCAATCACAGTCTCTACAAATAAAGGGTGTGTTGTTATTGCCCTGGCAGGTTCTACTGGCAAAAGTAAATTAGGCTTTATTAAAATTTTATTATGAGGATTTAAAAATTCCTGAAAACCACCCAGAAGATCTATACTTTTTTTTATAGCTTCTACCAGGTTTTTCTTATCATAACTCGCGCACTTTACAATACTTACACCATTGATTTTTTCAATCATTCTATTTCTCTAAATATTTACTCCGGTATAATGTTTTTAACGCAGTATAGGTAACCCATTTGCTGGGCTTGTTCTTTTTCTCTATATCCACAAGCATTCTTCCGTTAAGTGAATATTCCATTTTCCATGTCCCGTCCGGCATTCTCTTGGATAAGATATAATCAAGTGCTTTCTTTACATTACGGCTTTTTTTACTACAGCCAGCGTCTACAACCGCCGAGACCAATTCTAAAATATCACAGTTATAACTTCTTGGATAACCAAACATAAACCAGTGACTGCTTCTTTTATTTTTTCTCGGATAACTGGCTTCCACAATATCGTATTTTATTAAAAAATCTAAAGCTTTCTTTTTTGTTGATTCTGTTTTCTCATTAATATATCTCCCGGGTATTAAATTATATGCCTTGAGGATTTTTACTGCACCCCAGGGACATCTTAGATTGTGCCTGTTCTTACATCTAAAGGACTCTCTGTAAACCAGTTCATTATTAAAACTAATGGCTCTTTTTGTAAAACTACGATCAGCATAATCAAGCCTGAGCAGAATTTCCAGTGAGATTCCCTGCATACAGAATAATGCTCCCGAATGTCCCGAATCTGATGGAAAAGAGCCGTCAGGTTTTTGAATATGTCTTACAACCAGTTCTATAGCTTTATTAATACCTTCAATTTTTTTTGTTATTCCCAGTGTCGATAAAAAATAAAGCTGCCAGTAGGTATTCTTGTACAATGGGCTAAATGAATAAGTGCTAGTACCCCACCAACCTTCTTTATTCTGTAAATTGAGTATGGAAGATGCTTCTTTAGAATTAGCGATGCTGTCAATTATATGGGGGGACTTTTTCTTATCTATTTTTTTATTTAAAATATTTTTATATGTTAAATACTTTATATAAGGGTCATTATCTTCAGACAACCACTTAATTGTAGATTCCATAAGAGAACTCATAAAGAAAATATTTTTTAAAAGGAATAATAATTTTAAGAAGTATCTGCCGCACCAACAATTAACTTAATCAATCTAACAATAGTGTCTATCCCTGTTCCGATTATAATCAATATCAGAACTGCGATAACAATGGGATTTAAGATTCCGGTAAGATCTTTAGGGAATACTGTAAAATTAAACGGGAATATAGTAAGTAATGAAATAACAGCTGCCAGTCTGAACAAATTAAGGATAATATGAATCAGTTGCCGGAAAAATTTGCCGTCATAAATAATCAACAAAATATTTCCTATAATAGAGGCAGTCAGTGCCACCGATATTATGGGGAGCCACAGGCTAAAATCATCTGTCAATAAAGAATGCCTACTCCATTGTCCGCCGTCATAATTATAATAAGCTATATATGAATGGTAAAAATTTAAAAATACAAGAAATATAATACTCCATGCTAGGGCAAAACTGTAACCGGTTATCCTGCCGCCTCTTGTTTCTTTGAAATAACGATCTACTTTTTTTCCTGCCTCTTCCATTTTTTCCCCGATCTCTTTTCCTGCCTTTTCCATCTTTTTCCCAATCTCTTCCCCTGCTTTTCCGGTTTTTTCTCCAAACTTTTTCATTTTTTCATCTAATTTTTTTTCCCATTCATATTCCTTCCGGTCTATATCTTCTTCATCGTCTCCATCCCGGCTGTCTTCCTTCCTATCACCTTTTTCTTTATCACTTCTGAAATAACCGGATACGCTGTCCCCAAAATCATGCGCAGCTTCCTTAAAATCTTTAAACTTTTCTTTGACGCCTTCATCCTTAAATCTTTTCCCGAACTCTTTTGCGGAATCTTCGGCACTCTTTGCAAATTCCTTTGCTTTATTTTTTAATTTAGGATCATTAAAAATTTTACTTATAACCTCGCCAAACTCTTTTACCATATCACCAAAACTTTCTACTGGACTTTTATCCTTATTCCCGTTATTCATTTAATCCTCCTGGGTACTTTAAATATTGAATTATATTTTAAATCTTTAACGAATCTACCTGATTATTATATTATATGTTATAAACCGCAAATTTTAAAAAAATATTTTCAAAAATAAAAAATAATTAGAGTTAATCCGTGGTATTTTAGGAATATTATTAAAAAAATAAAGAATTTCTCTAGCTATTTTAAAAAACTTTTAATCACCTTTTTGTATTCCTGCGGTCTGCTCAATGAAGGAATGTGCCCTCCTGTTTCAAAAGTATATTTACTGGCATCCGGATAACGTTCATATAACCTCTTCCTTAATGCTTTTATCGTTGATCTATCATCTTTTGAATTAATAATAAGCACTTCACCTTTATATGGATCAGGTAATGCTGAATAGTTTTCCATATAATCCAGCTGGTTCTTTTGCAGACTAATATAATCTTCATATGTGTAATAGCTAAAAAAAGCATCATTTAAGAATGCGTTCCAGAATTCTTTATTCGACTCCGGGATTGAAAGCAAAGAAACTAATTGTTTTTTATAAAGATTCAATGCTGTTTTTTGTTGGAGTAAGGAATTTATTCTGCAACTCAATTTAAAAAATTTTGTAAGGAATTTTGTTGTACCTGAGAGTGTATTGACAAGCACAAGCTTTTTAACTCTATCTGGATATAAATCGGTATAACACTGAGCGATTATACCTCCGAATGAGTGCCCCATAACATAAAGCTGATCCAGCTTTTTAATTTTAATGATTTCCTCTATCCCTTCCAAAAAATCCTTTATTTTATAAAGCCACGGGTGTAACGGTACGATAATCCTAAAATCTTTT
>CAZLME010000053.1:2733-9714 GCA_964560595.1 uncultured Actinomycetota bacterium | reverse complement strand
AAAAGAAAAAGAGTAAAAAGATACGGAAGTAAAAGAAGTAAAGGAAGTAAAGGAAAAAGAGGAAAAAGATAAGGAAGTAAAAGAAGTAAAGGAAGTAAAGGAAATGAGTGAAGAGAAAAAAGATACAGGAAAGGCTAAAGAAAAAGAAAAAGCCACCGGAAAAAGCAAAATTATTAATGAAATTTTAAGCGCTATTGAAAAAATGACTGTACTGGAACTATCTGAGCTGGTAAAGGCTCTTGAAGAAAAATTTGAAGTAAGTGCCCAGGCAGTATCACTTTCATCTCCCGTTACAGGCGGGTCAATAACAGCTCAGGGGGGTACGCCTGTTGAAGAACAGACAGAATTTGATGTTCAGTTAAAATCAACCGGTGAAAAGAAAATTCAGGTTATAAAAGTAGTCAGGTCAATAACTAGTCTTGGTCTTCAGGAATCTAAAGAATTGGTAGATAAGGCACCAAGCATGGTTAAGGAAAAAATTTCGAAAGAAGAAGCTGAGGATATAAAGAAGAAGCTGGAAGAAGCAGGCGCCACAGTTGAAGTAAAATAAGACTGGTTAAAAGTGGTCTACATATAAATAAAAAAGAGTAAAAATATGATTGAATTTTTTAGTCTTTATAAAGATTTATTTTACTGTATATAAAAATTATTAGACTGGCTGCTTGGATAAAATATATTAATTTCATGTATAAATAGAGTAAATAGTTGACTAATGTTTTATTTTTGATAAACTAGTTGTTTGCGAGTTTTCCTGAAAATATTTGTCTATACTGATTTTATTTCAGTTTTTTCATATGTGCAGATTCGCTTTTTAAAATTATTATAACCCTTTTTTACTGCTTTACTAAGCTTGGAATATAATAAAGAGGAGAATAAATTAATGCAAAAAATCAAAAAAATCCAGAGATATAATTTTGGAAAAACCCCTGATTTAATGAACATGCCCCACCTTTTAGATATACAGAGAGAGTCTTTTAAATGGTTTCTGGAGGAAGGGCTTATGGAAATCCTTGAAGATATTTCACCTATTGAAGATTTTACCAGCAAAATGTCACTTGAATTTTTAAATTATAGTTTTGATGATTTTAATTCAACTCCGGATGAATGTAAGATGCAGGATACATCTTATACAGCACCACTTAAAGTAATTTCAAGATTTGTTAACAAAGAAACAGGTGAAATAAAAGAACAGGAAGTCTTTATGGGGGATTTCCCCATGATGACAGATAATGGAACTTTTATTATAAACGGAACAGAAAGAGTTGTGGTCTCTCAATTAGTTCGTTCCCCCGGGGTATATTTTGATACTGATATAGATAAAAAATCTGAAACAGATATATATATGTGTAAAGTTATACCCACAAGGGGTTCCTGGATAGAAATTGAAACCGATAAAAGAGATGTTGCTTATGTGAGAATTGATAGAAGAAGAAAGTTTTTACTTACTATTTTCCTTAAAGCTGTAGGTTTCGGGAATAATGAAGACCTGCTGGCTATTTTTGGATCATATGATAAAAGGAATTGTATTAAAAATACTCTTGAAAAAGATTTTACTGAGACTGAAGAAGAAGCATTAATTGAAATTTATAAAAAATTGAGACCCGGAGAACCACCCACAGTAGAAAGCTCAAGAAATCTTATGAATTCCTTATTTTTTAACCCAAAACGGTATGATTTTGGAAAAGTAGGAAGATATAAAACGGACCACAAGCTGATGGACGAAACCGATAAAGATATTCTGGCAAGGCTTAAAGTCATTAACGCAAAAATGGATATAGATCCAAATGAAAAATATATCCTGGATTGTAAAGATATATATTTGATAGTGAAATATCTGATCCAGTTGATGAATGGTATTGGTGAGGTAGATGATATTGACCATTTTGGTAATAGAAGAGTTAGAAATATCGGTGAACTTATACAGAATCAGGCAAGAATCGGTCTTTCAAGAATGGAAAGAGTCGTAAAGGAAAGAATGACCACCCAGGATATTGATGCCATAACTCCAAAATCTCTAATTAACATAAGGCCCCTGGTTGCGTCCTTGAAAGAATTTTTTGGTAGCGGGCAGCTTTCCCAATTTCTTGATCAAACTAATCCCTTAGCTGAAATTACTCATAAAAGGAGGCTAAGCGCTCTTGGTCCCGGTGGATTAAGCAGAGAGAGAGCGGGTTTCGAGGTTAGAGATGTGCACCCTTCTCATTATGGAAGAATGTGCCCCATAGAAACACCGGAAGGTCCTAATATTGGACTTATAGGATCACTGGCTACTTATGCCAGATTGAATGAATATGGATTTATAGAAACCCCTTACAGAAAAGTAATAAACGGAAAATTAACCAATAAGATTGAATATCTGTCTGCTGACAATGAAGAAAATTATATTATTGCTCAGGCAGCTGCAAAGGTTGGCAAAGATAACCGATTTACAGAAGACAAGGTGATGGCACGATCTGGTGATGAAATAGTTACTGTTGAACCTGGAATGATAGATTATATTGATGTATCTCCAATGCAAATTTTTAGTGCTGCTGCATCCCTTGTCCCGTTTCTTGAGCACGATGATGCCAACAGGGCTTTAATGGGTTCAAACATGCAGCGCCAGGCAGTGCCATTAATTGTTCCCGAGCCCCCACTGGTTGGCACGGGAATGGAGGGAAAAGCAGCAAAAGACAGCGGAGCGTTGATTCTGGCTAAAGACGACGGTGTTGTTGAAGAAGTATCTGCGGACCATATAAAGATAAATTATGAAAAAGAAAAAAATCATATTCATTATTTATATAAATTTAGAAGGTCGAATCAGGGAACCTGTATAAATCAGAAACCAATTGTTGAAGAAGGAGAAAAAGTCAAAGCAGGTCAGGTAATTGCTGATGGACCTGCAACATGTTCAGGGGAGCTTGCACTTGGAAGAAATTTAAGAGTAGCGTTTATGTCCTGGGAAGGATATAACTATGAAGATGCGATAATTATTTCGGAAAGACTGGTAAAGGAAGATATTTTATCTTCTGTTCATATTTCAAAACAGGAAGTAGAAGCAAGAACTACGAAATTAGGAGCAGAAGAGATAACGAGGGATATACCAAGCATAGGAGAAGAGGCATTAAAAAATCTGGATGAGCAGGGTATCATAAGGATTGGAGCAGAAGTAAAACCCGGTGACATCCTGGTAGGTAAAATAACTCCAAAAGGTGAAACGGAACTAACAGCGGAAGAAAAATTGCTAAGGGCGATTTTTGGTGAAAAAGCACGGGAGGTAAGAGAAAGTTCACTTAAAGTACCTCACGGAGAGAGTGGAAAAGTATTGGATGTACAGATATTTTCGAGAAAGAAGGGGCACGATCTTCCACCAGGAGTAAATGAATTAGTAAGAGTATATATTGCAGAAAAAAGAAAGATTTCCATCGGGGACAAACTTGCCGGGAGGCACGGTAATAAGGGTGTCATATCTATAATTCTTCCTGAAGAGGACATGCCATATACTGAAGATGGTGAGCCTGTAGATATAATATTTAATCCGCTGGGGGTTCCTTCCAGGATGAATGTCGGGCAGATACTTGAGACTCATCTTGGCTGGGCTGCATATAAGGGATGGGGAAATAAAAAGACAGAAGGAAACGAATCAATTTATGTTTCAACTCCTATTTTTGAAGGAGCAAATGAAACAGAAATAGTAAAGCTATCAAAATCTGTAAATTTACCGGCTAATGGAAAAACTTCACTGTTCGATGGTCGTAGCGGAGAGAAGTTATCTGATAATATTACTGTCGGTTACATATATGTTATGAAGCTTTTACATCTGGTAGACGATAAAATCCATGCAAGATCTACAGGTCCTTATTCTTTAGTTACACAGCAGCCACTTGGCGGTAAAGCACAATTCGGAGGCCAGAGATTTGGAGAAATGGAAGTATGGGCTCTGGAAGCTTACGGTGCCGCCTATGCATTACAGGAAATGCTTACTATAAAATCAGATGATGTAACAGGACGGGTAAAAACTTATGAATCAATTGTAAAAGGTGAAAATATCGAGAAACCCGGGATACCGGAATCATTTAAAGTTCTTATAAAAGAAATGCAGAGCCTTACTCTTGATGTGGAAGTCTTATCGGAAGAAGGGAAAGAAGTAAATGTAGAACGGACAGAAGATGAGATTATGAAAACAGTGGAAGATCTGGGAATTGATTTGCACAAAGAGAAGGATTATAAAGAAGAAGAAGTAAAAACAGAATTAGAAGATATCAGAAAAACATTAAAAGACGAGAAACACAAAAACGGAGAAGAAGAAACAACAGAAGAAACGAAAGTTAAAACTTCCAGGAAGAAAAAAGATAAAATTAAAAAATAAAAAATATTCAATATTACCTGATGCTAATCTAATTAATTTGGAGGTATTTTATAAATGGTTGTAAATATAGATGTAAATAATTTTGATGCTTTAAAAATTGGACTTGCTTCACCAGAAAAAATCAGGTCCTGGTCCAATGGTGAGGTGAAAAAACCTGAAACTATTAATTATAGAACATTGAAACCTGAGAAAGATGGACTGTTTTGTGAAAGAATTTTTGGTCCTACCAAAGACTGGGAATGTTATTGTGGAAAATATAAAAGAGTGAGATTTAAAGGAATAATATGCGAAAGATGTGGAGTTGAAGTAACAAGGTCTAATGTAAGAAGGGAAAGAATGGGGCATATTGAGCTTGCATCCCCGGTTTCACATATATGGTTTTTTAAAGGAGTTCCCAGCAGAATGGGGTATATCCTGGATATAAGTCCAAAAGACCTGGAGAAGGTTCTTTATTTTGATTCTTATATTATAACAAGCATAAATAGAGAAAAAATAAATACTGAAGGGGAAGAAATTAAAAAGCTCTCGCAGAAAGCTATTGAGAACGCAAAAGAATTACATGATAAGAGGCTAAAAGAAATAGAATTAAATAAAGATAATTTTATGATTGAAAACTATGAAGTTAATGATAAGAGCGATTTAATTGAGGCTGGCGAAGAAGACGAAGTAACCGACGAAAATCTTGATGAGGATATAAGTGGCAGTATAAAAAGTGAGGAAATTCCTGAAGTAGATCTTGAAGAAAGAAAAACAAAGGTTATAAAAGAAACAGAGATGCTCCTTGAAGAAGAAAAAGAAATGTTCAAGGAAGAAATCGATTTGATAAAAAGAGCCGATACTTTTTTCTTTAATCTGGAAGAGAAAATGCTGGTTTCGGATGAAGCTTTATTTAAAAAAATGAACGAAATTTACGGCCAGTATTTTAAGGGTGGAATGGGAGCAGAAGCCATAAAAGAATTGCTTAAAAATATTGATTGTAAAAAAGAGGTAGAAGAACTTAAAGAAATTATAAAGAAATCCAAAGGACAAAAAAGAAGCAGAAGTATAAAAAGATTAAAGATAATATCTTCATTTTTAGATTCGGAAAATAAACCGGAATTTATTGTCCTTGATATTCTTCCGGTAATACCGCCCGACTTAAGGCCAATGGTCCAACTGGATGGTGGAAGGTTTGCGACATCAGATTTGAACGATTTATATAGAAGAGTAATAAACAGAAATAACAGGCTTAAAAAACTACTTGAACTGGATGCTCCTGAAATTATTATCAACAATGAGAAAAGGATGCTGCAGGAAGCTGTAGATGCTTTATTTGATAATGGAAGAAGAGGAAGAGCAGTAGTTGGTGCAGGGAATAGACCTCTTAAATCTTTAAGCGATATGCTTAAAGGAAAACAGGGTAGATTCAGACAGAACCTTCTTGGTAAGAGAGTAGACTATTCGGGAAGATCTGTTATTGTAGTTAATCCAAATCTTGAGCTCAGTCAATGCGGGCTCCCCAAAAAGATGGCTCTGGAGTTGTTTAAGCCGTTTGTTATGAAAAAATTAGTTGATGAAGGACTTGCACAAAATATTAAAAGTGCAAAAACTCTGGTAGAAAAGGAAAGTAATGAAGTCTGGGATGTGCTGGAAGAAGTAATTAAAGAACATCCTGTACTTCTTAACAGAGCTCCCACACTGCATCGACTGGGCATACAGGCTTTTATGCCTGTGCTGGTTGAAGGTAAAGCTATACAGATACATCCAATGGTTTGCCCTTCGTTTAATGCTGATTTTGATGGTGATCAGATGGCCGTTCATGTACCTCTGTCAAATGAAGCAAAGGCAGAAGCGATGATTCTAATGCTATCTGTAAATAATATATTATCACCGGCCAACGGTGAACCGGTTGTGGTTCCATCTCAAGATATGATTCTGGGTATATATTATTTAACATCTGAACGGGAAAAATCAGAAGGCAAAGAAAGACTCTACAGGGATATACAAGATGCTATTTTAGCCTGTGATTATGGCTTAATAACTCTGCATACCCCTATTAAGGTAAAAATTGAAGATAGAATATTAAGAACTACGACTGGCAGGATAATATTTAATCAGTCACTGCCCGGAGAGTTTAAATTTGTTAACAAGGTAATATCAAAAAAGGAATTAATTTCAATTATAGCTGAATGCATAGGTAGATTTCCTCAGAGTGTAGTGACAGAGATGCTGGATTCTATAAAACAGAAAGGTTTTAAATATTCAACCCGATCCGGCCTAACTATAGGAATGGAGGATATAGATGTACCGGCTGAAAAGGTTAAGATTCTGAGCAATATTGAAAAAAAGATAGAGAAAATAGAAGATTATTACAAGCAGGGTCTAATAACAGAATTTGAAAGACGTCAGAGAGTAATCCAGGCCTGGTCCCAGGCAAATGAAAGCGTAGCAGCCGCTATGGAAAAGAATTTTGATAGATTTAATCCTGTTTACATGATGGCTACGTCGGGCGCAAGAGGAAATATAAAACAGCTCCGCCAGCTGGCAGGTATGCGTGGGCTGGTAGCAAATGCAAGGGGGGATATAATAGATAGTCCAATTAAATCCAATTTTAGAGAAGGATTGACGGTGCTTGAATACTTTATATCTACACA
>CAZLME010000053.1:0-2723 GCA_964560595.1 uncultured Actinomycetota bacterium | reverse complement strand
GACTTGCAGATACCGCTCTTAGAACAGCTGATTCAGGATATCTGACAAGAAGGCTTGTTGATGTTGCTCAGGACACAATGGTAAGAATTAATGACTGTAAGACTGAGGAGGGCATTAGTTTGTATGTCCTGACTCTTGAGGGGGAACCCAATACTAATTTAATAGGAAGAATATGCCTCGAAGATGTTGATAACCCCAATACCAAAAAGGACATTATAAAAAGCGGCGAGGAAATTACCGAAAAACATCTTCAGAAATTTATACTTGCCAATATTGAAAGCATAAAGGTACGTTCAGTTATGACGTGTCAGGCAGAATCAGGAATCTGCCAGAAATGTTACGGGAGAGATCTTGCTTCGGGCAAGATGGTTGAAATTGGTGAAGCAGTGGGAATCATAGCTGCACAGTCTATCGGGGAACCGGGCACCCAGTTAACCATGCGTACTTTTCATACCGGTGGAGTGGCAAGTACTGTAATTCAAAGATCCATAAAATCACCTGTTAAAGGAAAGCTTATATTCAAAAAAGAGTTACTGACTGAATTAAATATTAAGAAAACTGATTTTACGGAAGATGATACCAGTGAAGTTATTGAAATCAACATAGAGCATATTCCTCATAAGCTGATTTTCCAGATTCAGATGGAAAGAGGAGATATTGTTGATGTAATTATTCCAAAAGGTGAAATACTCCAGATAAATAAAAAAATAAATATTGATGTTGGAGAAGTTTTTGCAAAGTTAATCCTTACCGCTAAAAGAAAAACACATGTCCACAAACATGAAAAAACTTTTGAAGGTATAGATATTACCAGTGGTTTACCACGGGTAGTGGAACTTTTTGAAGCAAGAAAACCCAAGGAGCATTCTTTTATAGCAGAGATTTCGGGGAAAATTGAAATTGAAGATATAGATTCCAGATTCAGGATGCTTACTATAAAGAGCAAAGATGGGAAACAGGAAAAGGTTTGTCAGATTCCAACAAGAGCAAGATTAAATGTAAAAAACGGAGATATAGTTTCTGCCGGCAGCCAGTTAACTGAAGGACCCAGGAATCCTCATGATATTTTAAGAATTAACGGAATCAAAGAGTGTGAACAGTACCTGGTAAAAGAAGTACAGAATGTATATAAGGCACAGGGTGTTGATATTAATGATAAACATATAGAGGTAATAGCAAGGCAAATGCTGAAAAAAATTACTATAATCGACCCTGGAGAAAGTAATTTCCTTCCCGGTCAGCTGGTGGATAGACTTTATTACGAAAAAGAAAATAACAGGTTGATTTCTAATATGAAAAAACCGGCTACGGCTGTTCAAAACTTAATGGGTATAACTAAAGCCTCACTTGTAACCGAAAGCTTTCTTTCAGCTGCATCATTCCAGGAAACAACCAGAGTTTTAACGGATGCAGCTATTGAGAATAAAGTAGATTATTTAAACGGATTAAAGGAGAATGTAATACTTGGTAAAGCCATACCTGCGGGTACAGGTATGGGTAGTTTCAGGGATTACGAGTTGGAATACCCGGGCTATAAAGAGAACAACAAGGATGAAATTGAAATCCTTCAGGAATCGGAAGGAGACGACACAGAAGAGATAGAGATAAATATTTAAAATATACTTAAAAAATACTTTAAAGAAGCCATTTTATTATGTTGACATTTTAATTTTTAGATGATAATCTCTTTTCTCGTGTCTTCAAAAAAGGCTATATTTAATCATTTATTTTGACATAAAATATTATTAAATTGGCGTAGAGGAAAATTTTTATGCCTACTATAAGTCAACTGGTTAAAAAAGGAAGAAAAAGAATAAAAAAGAAAAGGAAAACACCTGCACTGCAGCAGAATCCTTTAAGAAGAGGTGTATGCTTAAGAGTATATACTACTACTCCTAAAAAACCAAACTCAGCGCTGCGTAAAGTGGCAAGAGTAAGGCTGACAAATGGGTCTGAAGTTACAGCATACATTCCGGGAATTGGCCATAATCTACAGGAGCATTCAATAGTCCTTGTGAGGGGCGGTAGAGTTAAAGATTTACCGGGAGTAAGATATAAGATTATTAGAGGCACATTAGACACGGCAGGGGTTGAGGATAGGAAATCTTCCCGTTCCAGGTATGGAGCAAAAAAGCCAAAGTAATTTGTAAGGAGTTATAAGAGGGTGTCCAGAAAAGGAAGTCCTAAAAAAAGGAAAATAAAGTTAGAACCTGTTTATAAAAACAGGATTGTTTCTCAGCTAATTAACAAAATTTTAAAAGATGGTAAAAAAAGTATTGCTGAGGATATAGTATACAGCAGTTTAAGGATTCTTGAAGAAAGAACTAAAGAGAATCCACTTACGATACTGGATAAGTGTCTTGATAATGTAAAACCCATGTTAGAAATAAAACCGAGAAGAGTGGGCGGAGCTACCTATCAGGTACCTGTTGAAGTATCGGCGGAGAGGGCAAATACACTGGCTATAAGATGGTTGGTAGATTTTGCCAGAAAAAGGAAAGAAAAAACAATGGCAGAAAGATTAGCTGCGGAAATTCTTGATGGTGCGCGCAATACAGGAAGTAGTATTAAAAAGAAAGACGATGTACATAAAAGGGCTGAAGCAAATAGGGCTTTTGCACATTATAGATGGTAATGTACATACAGGGTGATTAATTATGACCAGGCAGGTTTCATTAAAAAATATAAGAAATATAGGCATAACCGCTCATATAGATGCAGGT
>CAZLME010000052.1:0-10046 GCA_964560595.1 uncultured Actinomycetota bacterium | reverse complement strand
GGTTTTACCGCTTCCTGCCACACCTTCAATTAAAAACTTATGAAAAATATTTTTGCTTAAGATATCTTCTATTCCTGATAGAGCGGCTTCCTGATAGGGGTTTAAAACTATCTTTTTTTTAAGTGTATTTTCATCTCCGTGATAATCGTATCTAAAATCCCTTTTTTCTCTTTTTTTTATAATGGAAATAATGTTTTTTTCCAGAAGATTATTGAGGCTTAAATAGCTGGATTCTGTATCTTTTAATAATTTTTCTTTTAAAACTTCTCCTTGAAGAAAAAGGTAATCTACTATTTTTTTCTGTTTATAATTCTTTTTCCAGTTAATTCCGTCCCTTATACTGAGGTACTTTTCTTTATTTAAAAATATATATTCTTTAAACTTTAATTTAATACCGCTATCTCTGGAAGACCGCTTATATTTTCCTCCCGGAGGTAGAAAAAATTTTATAACACTCCCCAGCGGCTGGATGTAATAATGGCTTATCCAGTCAATAAGCTTTAATTTTGCTGGGTCAAAGACAGGTTTGTTATTAATTACTTTTACAATATCTTTTATTTCATTATCTTTTAATTCCGATTTATTCTTGGTTTTTACAACATAACCGACTTCCACCCTATTTTTAAAAGGGACCTGGACAATTACACCTGTATAAATATCCCGGAATAAATCATGTGGTATGTGGTAATCGAAAGGATGATCGATGCTAAGGGCTTTTATATCTATGTAAACTTCAGCATATTTTTTATAAGTATCCATTTATGGCAAGTTAATTATTTAAGGCTCAAAAAACTCCTAATTTCATCAACTTTATCCAATTTCTCCCAGGTGAAATCCCTGTCATGTCTTCCAAAATGACCATAGGTTGCTGTTTTTCTATAAATCGGCCTCAGTAAGTTGAGATGTTTAATAATTGCAGCCGGCCTTAAATCAAATATTTCTTTTACTGCTTCTTGAATCTTTTTAACATCTACTTTTTCAGTATCAAATGTCTCTATCATAATCGATACCGGGTGCGCCACTCCTATTGCATAAGCGATCTCTATTTCAAGCCTATCAGCGGCTCCACTGGCTACGAGATTTTTTGCCACGTATCTTGCAGCATAAGCAGCCGACCTATCAACTTTAGAAGGATCTTTCCCTGAGAAACACCCTCCCCCATGTCTGGCCATTCCACCGTAGGTATCTATTATTATTTTTCTGCCTGTAACTCCTGTGTCACCCATAGGTCCACCGATTGTAAATTCTCCTGTAGGATTAACAAACAGTTTTAAATCCTTACTCATATATTCCGCCGGGATAATCGGTTTTATTACAAATTCTTTCATATCCGGTTTTATCTGAGATTCTGTATTTATATTTGGAGCATGCTGTGCAGCTATTACAATTGTTTCCACTGAAACCGGTTTATCATTTTCATATTTTACGGTTACCTGTGATTTGCCGTCAGGCCTGAGATATGGTAGAATCCCCGCTTTTCTGACTTCAGATAAACGGTGGGCTAATTTATGGGCGAGCTGAATAGGAAGAGGCATTAATTCTTCGGTTTCATTACATGCATAACCGAACATCATTCCCTGATCTCCGGCACCCTGTGTATCAAATTCATTTTCATAACCATTCCCGGCTCTTGCTTCATAAGCATTATTTACTCCCTGTGATATGTTGGAAGATTGTTTTCCGATAGAAATAATAACACCACACGTCTCATAATCGAATCCGTATTTTGCCCTGGTATACCCGATATTTTTAACCACTTCTCTTACAACATCAGGTATCTCCACATAAGTAGAAGTGGTTACTTCGCCTGCTACAATTACTATCCCGGTTTTGAGTAAAGTTTCAATTGCAGCCCGGCATCCCGGGTCATCTGCTATCATAGCATCAAGAATAGCATCCGAGATCTGATCAGCCATCTTATCCGGATGACCCTCGGTAACTGATTCTGAAGTAAACAAGAAATCTTTTTTCTTTGTCATCGCCCCTCCCATTAATAATTCACGGCGTAATTAAACTTTTAGTAATTTCATCCCAGATTCCTCTGGCAATAATACTCTTCTTATCCCTCGCCAGTTTTTTTACAGACCCGTCTTTTTTTACTATATCAACTTCATTAAAATCACTGCCCATTCCGATTCCCTCTTTGGATATATCATTGGCAACAATCATATCTACATTTTTATCTTTGATTTTTTCCATGATATCTATCGTACTGTACCCGCTCTCAGCTGCAAAACCCACGATGTACTGGCCTTTTTTCTTTCTTTCAGCTAATAATTTAAGGATATCTTCATTTTCTTTAAATTTTATTTTTGATAATATATCATTTTTTTTCTTCAACTTAAAATCATATTTTTGAACCGGGATTATATCACTTATTGCAGCTGCCATTATTACAATGTCACTGTTACTGAAATATTTTAACAGAGATTCTTTCATTTCTACCGTATTCTCGATATATTCAACTTTTACCCCATACGGCGGAGAAAGATCTTTTGCAGTACTTATAAGTATCACTTTGCTGGCTCCCCTGAAATAAGCTTCAGTGGCAAGAGCATGCCCCATCTTGCCGCTGGATTTATTAGAAATATATCTTATGGTATCTATAAATTCTTTTGTCCCGCCAGCGGTAATTATAATATTTTTACCCTTGAGATCATTGCTATGGCTTAGAAGTTCACCCAATTTTTCGATTATTATTTCTTCATCTTCCAGCCTTCCCATACCCTCTTCGCCGCAAGCAAGTTTGCCGCTCTTTGGTCCAGTAAAAAAATATTTGCCACTTTTTTTTAACCGCTGGATATTTTTTTTAATCATTGGGTCAAGATACATGCTCTCATTCATAGCAGGAGCAATCAATACCGGGCATTTTGCAGAAATTACCGATGTTGTTAAAAAATTATCCCCAATACCGTAAGATAATTTTGAAATAGTATCAGCTGAAGCCGGAGCAATCAAAAAAATATCCGCGCTATGAGAAAGTGAAATATGATAAATTTTTTTTTGATTCCGGAACTGGTCTATAATAGTCTTGTTTCCGGATATTGAGCTAAAAGTAATAGGATTTATAAAATTAAGAGAATTGGGAGTCATTACTGGAATTACAACTGCACCCATACTAACCAATCTGCTGCAGATTGAAGCTGCTTTATAAGCTGCAATGGACGCTGTAATTCCAAGGACTATCTTTTTTTTAAAAAAAATCGATTTATTTAAAGCCAACTTTATACAGATTCCTTTTTACTCTTTTCGAAAGTTACCTTTTGTTCTTTTATTTCGTTAAAGGCAATCTCCAGTGGGTCATGAGACTCTACATCAACCAATGGTTTTATCACACTTATTCTCTCCATATTTTTCTGTGCTGAAAGGTACTCACCAAGTTCTCTTGCTCTTTTAGCCGCTGCTATACATAATTTATATTTACTGTCTGTACTGTTCTTATATTCATCAAGATATTGTACTTTCATTTTAAATTAATTCCTTCCCTTCCTTTTAAGTATCAAGAACTTTCTTTAAATTAAGCAGTGCTTCATTATAATTATTATTTACAATTATGCAATCATAATATTTCTTAAATTTTAATTCATTTCGTGCAATTTCCAGCCTTTTTCTCATTTCCTCCGTATTTTCTGCTCCTCTTTTTTCAATCCTTTTTCCCAGTTCGTCAATTGAGGATGTTGTAATAAAAATAAGATAAGCATCCTTTATCTTTTTCATAATCTGCATGGCACCCTGAACTTCAATCACCAATATAACATTCTTACCTTTTTTTAAATTGTCCAATACAAATTTTTTGGGGGTACCATATAAATATCCTGCATAGGATGCCCATTCCAGCAACATGTCTTTTTCTATGAGTTTATCGAACTTTTCTCCGCTTATAAAATGATAATGACTGCCGGAAGTTTCATCCTCTCTTCTGGGCCTTGTAGTAACTGAAACGGATCTGATAAAATCATCTGATTCTTTTAGTACATCATTAACCAGACTGCTTTTCCCTGAACCTGATGGCCCGGATATAATAAATAATTTTCCTCTGCATGCCATAAAGATATCTAAAAATCTACCAGTTTAATTAATCTTGAAAAACTGGTAAAAATTATTTTTTTGATTTTTACCCAGTCCGCCTACTTTTTTATTTGAGTTTATTTTTAACCCTTTTAGAATCTTTAGTGCATTCACTCTTCCGTTTCCCGGGAGTGCACTCACTAAATCTAAGACTTTCATATTGCTAATATATTTTTCAAAAAGTTCTTTATCGCTAAAAAGCTTTTTTATATTTGTTTTACCCTTCTTAAGCAGGTCCTTTATCTCAGCCCTTTTTTTTCTTATCTGCCTGGCTTTTTCCAGACCCTTATTTCTATCGCTTTCACTCAAATTATTAAAAGTCATGCAGCTTCCCTTATTATAAAAGAAAATATACAAATTAGAGTATACAAGTATATATATTCAATATCAACTCTTAAAAGCAACTTTTTATCGATTATTTATATCTTTTTTTCTGCTTCCCGGATACTCAAGAGGATGCTTTTTCACACATAGTTTACACCTGGAAGGTTGGTATTTTTTAATATCAAGCTTGATTAAATAATAATAGGGGCATCCAAATTTTAAATTGTTTGATCTGTCTACTATGCTGATTATTGCTTTTACCTTTGCACCATAGTCAGTACATATTTCTATTACTTCTTTTACCGAACCTCCTGTGGTAATAACATCTTCTGCAATAATAACTTCCTGGCCCTCTCTTACCTCAAAACCGCGCCGCAGTTCCATATTTTTATTTTTTCGCTCAGCAAAAATCATTCTGCATCCTGCCCTGTAGGCAAGCATATAACCCCACAGTATCCCCCCCACCGCAGGTGATACTACAGTATTTATCTTCTTAATATCAATCTCCTTACTTATTAGATTTAGGGCTTCACTCGCAAGTTTAAATGTAATACCAGGATGCTGGAGAAGTTTTGCACATTGCAGGTAATAATTACTGTGATATCCTGAACTCAATTCAAAATGACCCTCCATCACAGAACCTGTATCTTTTAAAATCTTAAATACATCCAATCCTTCAATCTGACTGACAACTTTAATCATTGACTACCGCCTTTTCTATTTTCTCAAGGTAGCGATCTATAGTTTTCGCTGCATCTTTTTTAGCAGTTATAGGACGACCTACAATTATAAAATCCGCTCCTTTTAATATTGCTTCTCCTGGGGTACTTATCCTTTTCTGGTCACCGGCCTCATCTTCCGGAAGCCTGATTCCCGGAGTGGCAATGTAGAAATCATTACCCAATATCTTTCTTACCGGTTCCACTTCATTGGGAGAGCAAACTATTCCATCCATTCCTGACTTTACTGCGATTTTTGTTAAATTTAAAACTGAGTTAAAAAAATTTTCCTTAAATCCCAGAGTTTCAAGATCTTTATTATCCAGACTTGTAAGAATTGTTACCCCAAAAAGAAGAGGCCTTAATCTGGTTTCTAATTTAGCCTGTTTTTCCACAGCTTCCCTCGCACTTACAAGCATCTGCTTTCCACCCAGGGTGTGTATGGTTACCGCGCTTACACCGAGCTTGCTTATAGCTCCCGCAGCACCCTTTACCGTGTTTGGTATATCCAGAAGTTTTGCATCAAGCATTACTCTGTAACCGAAACTTTTTACAGTATCAATAATACTTAATCCTGCACTATATATTAATTCAAGTCCTATTTTTAAAGTTGTTACCTTGCCGGATATTTTTTTACAAAGATCTATAACTTCGTTTTTTGTGTTGACATCAATACTTATAATTAATCTATCTTTTGATGATAACTTCCTTCTATTCAATTGCTTTACTTTCAAATTTCAAGCCTTCCTATTATTTCATTAATATTATAAATTTTTCTTTTCTCAAGATATTTTTTCAAACCCTCTATTATTCTTATACCTATATCATACTGAACAAAATTTGCCGTACCGATACCTACTGCACTTGCGCCTGCTATTAGAAACTCCAGAGCATCTTCCGTGCTAAAAATACCGCCCATTCCAATCACAGGCAGGATTTTTTCTCTGGCCAGAGAATATACTTTTGCCAGGGCAATTGGTTTTATCGCCGGCCCTGAAAGACCACCTGTAACACTTGCCAGCATTGGTTTAAATGTTTCTATATTCACAGCCATTCCCACTAAAGTATTAATAATTGATACTGCCTCCGCTCCGCCTTTCTCTGCTGCAACTGCTGCTTCAATTAAATTATGCTGATTGGGGCTCAATTTAGCTATTATGGGAATCTTTAAAATACGTGTTACTGACTTTACTATTTTATTTACTTCACCGGGAACAGAACTAAAAGCCATTCCTCCACTTTTAACATTTGGACAGGAAAGATTGAGCTCCACTGCAATAATTTTCTTCTTAATATCCGAAACTTTATAAGCCAGCTCGCAAAACTCTTCAATATCGTGTCCGAATATACTTAGAATAAGTTTTATTTCCATTTTTTCAGCATGAGGAAGATGATTCTTTATAAACTCATCTATACCATCATTTTGAAGTCCGATAGAATTCAATACTCCTGCGGGAGTTTCACAAATCCTTGGTGCTGGATTTCCCTCTTTTAATTTTAATGAATAGCTTTTTGTTGTTACGGCTCCCAGCAAAGCTGTATTATAAAACTGTTTATATTCTTCCCCATAACCAAATGTGCCTGAACACATAATTACAGGATTATCCAGATATATTCTTCCCAGTTTTACTGAAAGGTCAGCACTGCTTTTTTCATTGTTTTCTTTTAATATAAACAGATTGTCCTGTTTTTCAGTCAAATATTACCTCCCCCAGATTAAATGCCGGTCCGTCCCTGCATATTTTTTTATAGAGAAATCCTCTCTTGCCCTTACTTATTTTTACCACGCACCCGTTGCAAACCCCCACTCCGCATGCCATTTTTTCCTCCAGAAGCACTGTAACCTTATTACTCTTTTTCCTGAAAATATTCTGAAGTGTTTTTAACATCTCTTTTGGTCCGCAGCAGTAAACATCATAATCAGCAAATAATTTAATACTGGCCCGGATATAATCAGAAACCATACCTTTATTTCCAAGGGAACCATCCTCGGTAAAAACCGTATGATCTATTTTAAGTTCAATTAAATCTTCTTCCCATCTCAGATAGCTTTTATCCTTAAATCCTGCTACAAAAAAAATATTTTTCTTCATCCCCCTGGCATGCTTTGCTATGAGGTACAGCGGAGCAATACCGATTCCTCCTCCGATTAAAAGAATATTGTTTTTAGCTCCGGCGAGTTCTATGTCCTTTCCCAGCGGACCAATGAAGTCAAGAAAATCACCCTTTTCAAGTCTGGAGAGAAATCTGGTACCTTTTCCCTTCACCCAGTATAATAAAGAAAAAACATTAAATTTTTCTTCAATATCAAAAATACCAAACGGGCGTCTCAGCAAGGGGTCAAACATACCCTCTGGTGAGCATCTTACATTAACAAACTGTCCCGGCCGGGCTTCTCTACATATATATGGTGAAAAAATAACCATCTTATATAGATTATCACTGTATTTTTCGTTTGATATTATTTCTCCGTTTAATAATTTCATCAATAATCCTGTATAGGTTTAACTTTGACTTTAGAGTTATTTTTCATCTCCTGTATCCCCTGCACCAGAGCTAAAGCTCCCGATATGGTAGTAACGGAAGGTACATTATGAAGAACTGCTGCAGTTCTAAGGTAATATCCATCACTTCTGGCGATACTTCCTTCGGGAGTATTTATGATAAGATCAATTTCCCCGTTTTTTATCATATCCAGGACGTTTGGTCTCCCCTCTCTTATTTTTAAGATTTTATTACATTTTATACCTTTTTTCTCGAGAAAAGTGCTGGTACCCCTCGTGGAAATTATTTTGAAATCAAGCTCTGATAATTTTTTGGCTATATCTATTATGGCCTGTTTATCTTTATCATTTACACTTATAAAAACGGAACCGGAAGTTGGGAATACCTGATTGGTGGAAATCTGAGTCTTTGCAAAGGCAATTCCAAAACTACTGTCTATACCCATGACTTCCCCCGTGGATTTCATCTCGGGTCCAAGTATTATATCCACACCGGGAAATCTGTTAAACGGCAGCACAGCTTCCTTGATACTGTAATAATTAATTGATGTAGAATCAACTCTCTTAAAATCAATATTCTTTAATTTTTTACCTGTCATTACAAGAGCCGCTATCTTTGCCAGCGCTACACCAATAGACTTGCTTATGAAAGGAACTGTACGGGAAGCTCTCGGATTTGCTTCCAGTACATATACTACAGAATCTTTTATGGCATATTGAATATTCATAAGTCCTATTACCTTGAGTTCTTTTGCTAAACTGTAAGTATATTCCTTAATAGTCTTGATTATTTCTTTACTTAAGCTAAAAGGCGGTATTACACAGGCACTATCACCCGAATGTATCCCTGCTTCTTCTATATGCTCCATAATTCCACCGATAAATAGCTCAACCCCATCATAAACAGCATCAACATCAACTTCTATTGCACGTTCTAAAAATTTATCTATCAGTATTGGTCTATCGTTTGATACAACTGTAGCATTTTTAACATAATCAATAAGACTCTCTTCGTTATAAACTATATTCATAGCTCTTCCTCCCAGTACATAGGAAGGTCTTACCAGTACCGGATAACCTATTTTTTTTGCAATTTTTTTTGCTTTATCAACATCCATAGCTGTCCCATTTTCAGCCTGCGGAATATTTAATTTTTTAAGTATAGAGCCAAATCTTTTGCGGTCTTCAGCTAAATCTATACTGTCAGGGGTCGTTCCCAGAATATTTACACCTGCATTCTGAAGTCTCATGGCAAGTTTCAGCGGAGTTTGCCCGCCAAACTGTACAATTACTCCATATGGTTTCTCTGCTTCCACAATATTTAAAACATCTTCAAAAGTCAGGGGTTCAAAATACAGGCGATCCGAAGTGTCGTAATCGGTACTTACCGTCTCCGGATTACAGTTAATCATTATAGTTTCAAAACCTGCTTCATGAAGAGCAAAAGAAGCATGTACACAGCAGTAATCAAATTCTATTCCCTGCCCAATACGATTCGGTCCACTTCCAAGTATTACTATTTTCTTCCTGGTGGAAGACATAATTTCATCCTCAGTCTCATAAGTAGAATAATAATAAGGCGTATAAGCTTCGAATTCTGCAGCACAGGTATCTACAGTTTTAAAAGTAGTAATCACTTTCCACTTTTTTCGTAGAACTCTTATTTTGTCTTCGCTACATCCACATAAATAACTAATTTGTCTATCTGAATAACCGTATCTTTTAGCTTCATATAAAAGTTCTCTTGTAATACTTTTAAGGCTGCAATTCCTAAAAACTCTTTCAAACTCTACCAATTGTTTTATATTATTTAAAAACCAGGGATCTATTCTGGTGTATCCATATATGTCATCAACACTTAACCCCAGTTCAAAGGCAAGTTTTATATAGAATACACGATCCTGATTAGGCACCGAAAGTTTTTTATTTAATAGTTTTTCGGTAATATCGTCCATTCCATCCGAGCCAAGTCCATAACGGTCAATCTCTAAGGATCTTATTGATTTTTGGAGTGCTTCCTTAAAAGTTCTACCGATAGCCATGACTTCGCCAACCGATTTCATTCTAGTAGTGAGGCTTATATCCGTACCGGGGAATTTCTCAAAAGCCCATCTGGGGAATTTTACAACTACATAATCAATAGACGGTTCAAAACAGGCAGGTGTCTTTTTAGTGATATCGTTAGGTATTTCATCAAGTGTATACCCTATTGCTAGCTTGGTAGCAATTTTGGCTATTGGAAATCCTGTAGCTTTCGATGCCAGTGCACTGCTCCTAGAAACCCTTGGATTCATTTCTATTACTGCCATTTTCCCATTTTTAGGATTTACTGCAAATTGTATATTTGATCCTCCGGTTTCAACTCCGATTTCCCTTATGACAGCTATTGCGGCATTCCTCATTCTCTGGTATTCAACATCCGATAAGGTTT
>CAZLME010000051.1:10135-10383 GCA_964560595.1 uncultured Actinomycetota bacterium | reverse complement strand
ACCATAGATACTGTGAAAAATAGAAGATGATAAGAACACTTTTTCCATGGCCCGCGTGATTCCCACATAGCAGAGCCTTCTTTCTTCTTCCAGCTCTTCAACACTGTTCATGCTTCTTGAATGAGGAAAAATCCCCTCCTCCATTCCTATTATAAATACTACGGGAAACTCCAGTCCCTTTGCATTATGGAGGGTCATAAGAATGAGTCCGTCGGTACTTTCGTCATAATTATCAATATCGGTAAGCA
>CAZLME010000051.1:0-10125 GCA_964560595.1 uncultured Actinomycetota bacterium | reverse complement strand
GACACTTCTTCCAGGAATCCATCCAGGTTATACAGGCCTTCTCCGCCGGCAGGTTCTCCAGTATCTGCTTCTTCTCCCGATTCTCCTGTTTCGGGCGGAATAGCTCCCGTTAAACCTGCTACCCCCTGATTAATTACAGATAAATCGGCTACCATGCTATTTAATTTAAAATTATCATCATATTCTTTCGTAACAGTTAAAAGCTCCCTTAAGTTTTCTATCCTGTTTAAAGCCTCTATTGTATTTTCATGCTCAAGTTCCCTCATGTAACCAGTCTTCTTCCAGATTTTCTGCAGCACCTTGCTCACACCATTTTCCATGGAAAAATCCCTCAGCTCTGCCATAAGTGATATAAAATCATTGATTCTTACCTTTGTGCTCTCGCTCAACAAATTAATTTCACTGTTTCTATATAGGGCCTCGCAAAAAGTCATTTTATTCTTTACGGAATATTTCTCTATAATAGAAATAGTGGATTTTCCTATCTTCCGGCGCGGAACATTTATAATTCTTGCAAGACTGACAATATCTTTGGGATTAACTATTAACTTCATGTAAGCAAGCATATCCTTTATCTCTTTTCTATCATAAAACCTCAATCCCCCGTAAATTTTATAGGGTATGTTACGCCTGATAAGACATTCCTCCACGGCTCTTGACTGCGCATTGGTTCTGTAAAATACTGCAAAATCCCTGTATTTTTTACTCTTTACTTTCATGTATTCTTCTATTTTCCTGACCACAAAATCAACTTCATCCTTTTCATCCGCCGCTATATACTTTGATACCGGCTCGCCTTCCGGGTTCTCGGTCCATAACTTTTTATCTTTTCTATTTTCATTGTTTTTTATAATGCAGTTTGCAGCATTTAAAATATTTTGAGTGGAGCGGTAATTCTGTTCCAACCTTATGACTTCGGCATTGCTGAACTTTTTATCAAAATCAGTGATATTTTTTATTTCAGCTCCACGCCAGCTGTATATACTCTGGTCATCATCTCCCACAACACATATCTTTTGATGTTCCTCCGATAGGAGAAGGACAATTTCATTCTGGGCAATATTTGTATCCTGAAACTCATCTACCAGAACATACTTAAATTTTTCCTGGTATTTTTTTCTTACTTCAGGATAAAGATTTAAAATATCAACTGTAAAGACAAGCAGGTCATCAAAATCAAGGGCATTGGCCTTAAACAGTTTTTCCTGGTACACGCAGTATACTTCGGCTGCGGTTTTTTCAAAGTAATCAACCGCTTTTTTTGAAAATGTTTCGTAATCGATTAATTTATTTTTTGCATCACTAATAACTGAAAGTACCGCTTTTGGGGGAAACCTTTTAATGTCCAGGTTCAGCTCTTTTTCAACATTGGATACAAGACTTACAGAATCATCGGCATCGTAAATTACATAATTCCGGGATATGCCAAGACGATGGATCTCGTATCTTAAGAGTCTTGCGCAGAATGAATGAAAGGTGCTGACCCACATATATTCGCCAACCCTGCCTACCAGCTCGATTACCCTTCTTTTCATTTCCCTTGCCGCTTTATTTGTAAAAGTAATGGCAAGGATATTAAAGGGGTCCACTCATTTATTATTAATAAGGTATGATATCCTATAGGTGAGTACTCGCGTTTTGCCGCTTCCTGCGCCTGCAATGACCAGAAGCGGTTTTTCGGTACTTTTTACAGCTTTAATTTGCTGAGGATTTAAATATTTTTCCAGTTCCAAATTTCATCAAACTATCTTATTTTCTTGCCAATAACACCGGCAATGTTTTTTAACTGCCGTACCAGTTCCATCAATTCTTTTGCATTTAATGACTGCTGGCCGTCACATAATGCTTTATCGGGACTGATATGTGCTTCCACTAAGAGCCCGTCGGCACCCACTGCAATTGCAGCCCTGCTCATGGGAATAACCAGGTCGCTCTGTCCCACCGCATGGGAAGGGTCTATAATTATAGGGAGTTTACTCAATTTTTTTATAACAGGAACCGCTGAAAGATCCAGCGTAAATCTTGTGCTGGTTTCAAATGTCCTTATTCCTCTTTCACACAGCACAACTTCAACATCAGCTATATGTGTAATATATTCAACTGCAAGAAGCCATTCCTTTATAGATGCGGCCCATCCTCTTTTAAGGATAACTTTTTTATTTTTTTCGCCCGCCACCCTGCCGATTTTTTCAAGCAGGGCAAAATTGGACATATTCCTGGTACCTATCTGCAGGACATCCACACTTTCGGCTATTATTTCAACATTCTCCGTATCGGTGACTTCCGTTACCGTTTTAAGGCCGTATTTGGCATTTATTTCTTTTAAGTATTTTAAACCTTCTTCCTTCAACCCCTGAAAACTGTAAGGAGATGTCCTGGGCTTGTATGCCCCGCCTCTCATATATGAAAGTCCCAAATCTTTTATAACCCTGGCACCGGCATCCAATTGCTCCCAGCTTTCAATCGCACAGGGTCCCGCGATTATAGTAATGTAACCTTCCTTGATTAGTTTCTCATCACTTATTAATTTGTTCTTACTATCATTTTTAATCTTTTTTATTTTTTCTTTTTTATCTTCCATTTAATATGTTTCTTTCCGTATTTTCTTCTACTGTATAATAATATAGATAAGTCAGGCTGGTTCCCATCTATTTCCCTATTAAGAAATAAGCAAAACTGAATACTTTTAAACGTCCTTAAAGATTCTCATCTTTTTCCAGAACCTGGACATTTCTCAGGATACTTTCAAAAATCTGGACAATATTGTCATTATAAAGGGGGCCCTTGTTATACTTAACAATGTTATCATAAAGTTCCTCTTCCCTTTTAGCGTCATACAGGGGGACATTTTTATCTTCTTTTAATCTTTTTATTTTCATTACGACAACCGCCCTCTTATTCAGGAAACCTACTATTTTCTTATCAATTTCATTGATTTCTTCTCTGTATTTTTTTAATTTATCCTTAAAATCATTTTTCATAAATGCTCCTTTAAACTTATTATTTTCTTCCGCATCTAATTGCCGCCGGCTCCTGACCGTTAATTAATGCCTGCCGCAGTTTATTACTCCCATTCTATAGTGCTTGGCGGTTTTGAACTTATATCATATACTACTCTGTTTACTCCTTCAACCTCATTTACAATCCTGGTGCTCATTCTTTCCAGCACCTTATGGGGGAGCTTCACCCAGTCAGCAGTCATCGCATCAGTACTGCTCACCGCCCTTATTACTATTGGGTATGAGTAAGTCCTTTCATCACCCATTACTCCAACGCTTTTAATATCCGGTAGTATAGCAAAAGACTGCCATATATCTTTATATAATCCCGCTCTTTTTATTTCCTCAACCACAACCTCGTCTGCATCCTGAAGTATTTTTATTTTTTCCCTGGTCACCTCACCGATTATTCTAATCGCCAGGCCCGGTCCCGGAAAAGGCTGTCTCCACACTATCTCATCTGGAAGCCCCAGTTCTATTCCCATTTTCCTTATTTCGTCCTTAAATAATAACCTTAAAGGTTCTATCAGTTTTAGCTTTATATCCGCCGGAAGTCCGGCGACATTGTGATGGGATTTTATTTTTGCTGCATCTCTTGTACCGCTTTCAATAACATCAGAATACAATGTTCCCTGTACCAGGTAATTTGCATCTTCTATCTTTGATGCCTCCTCTTCAAATATCCTTATAAATTCATTTCCTATTATTATTCTTTTCTTTTCGGGATCTGTAACCCCCACCAGTTTACCCAGGAACCTATCACTGGCATTTTTATGGATAAGATTAATTTTGAAATTTTCCCTGAATGTTTCCGTTACCTTCTTTGCTTCTCCCTTGCGGAGAAGACCGTGGTCGACAAAAATACAGGTAAGCTTATCACCGACCGCCTTATTTACCAGTACCGCGGCCACGGAAGAATCAACTCCTCCGCTTAATCCGCATATAACCCTGCCTTCTTTTATCTCGTCTTTTATTTTCTTTATCTGCTGTTCTATAATGGAGACCATGGTCCACGTAGATGAACATTCGCAGATTTCAAATAGAAAATTTTTAAGTATATCCATTCCGGAGGGAGTATGTATTACCTCGGGATGAAATTGTATTCCGTATATTTTTCCCTCAGGTTCTTCTATGCCGGCAATAGGGAGATTGGGAGTTGAGGCCGTTATATTGAAACCGGGAGGAGCTTTTACCACGCTATTTGTATGACTCATCCAGCAAACCTCCACAGGTTTTAAGTCTTTAAAAAGAAGTGAATTTAAGTTTAGTTTCACTTTAGTTTTACCATATTCGTTTTTTTCGGTTGAGGTAATTTCCCCGCCAAACAGTTTGGATATGAGCTGCATTCCATAACAAATTCCCAGCACAGGTATGCCGAGAGAAAAAATTTCCTTATCCACTGCCGGAACTTTCCCGCTTTTTGAAAGAACACTATAAGGAGAACCTGATAATATTAGCCCGCAGGGTTTTTTTTCTTTTATCTTTTTAATATCAGTATCATAAGGAATAAGCTCGGAATAAACCCTGAGTTCCCTGATTCTTCGCGTAATCAACTGGCTGTATTGACCGCCAAAATCTATAACCGGTACATTATCCATGTTAAAACCCCATTCCTACTCTTTGCTGTTGTTGATGAAGCTTGCCTTCTGTTTTAATAGACGGCGCAACCATTACTTCAGCTTTTTGAAAATCCTTGATATTTTCATATCCACAGGTAGCCATTGAGGTTCTCAATGCTCCGAACAGGTTTAAGGTCCCATCATTTTCAAAGGCCGGCCCTATCAGTATTTCTTCAAGGCTGGCTACCACATCTGTCTTAATCCTCGTACCCCTTGGCAGGTCAGGATGAAATGTAGCCATACCCCAGTGGTAACCCCTGCCCGGGGCTTCCTTGGCCCTTGAAAGCGGGGAGCCTATCATAACCAGATCTGCGCCGCAAGCAATAGCTTTTGCAATATCACCGCCGGTCCTCATTCCGCCATCCGCTATAACCAATGAGTAATTGCCCGTTTCCTCCAGGTGTCTGACCCTTGCTGCCGAAGCATCAGCAATTGCTGTGGCCTGTGGAACTCCGATTCCGAGTACCTGCCTTGTGGTACAGGCAGCGCCCGGGCCAACTCCTACCAGAACACCTACCGCACCTGTCCGCATAAGGTGAAGGGAAGTGGAATATGACGCACAGCCGCCGACTATAACCGGAATAGGACATTCGGGGATAAATTTTTTCAAATCCAGCGGTGTCTTGGTTTTACTGACATGCTCAGCGCTGACTACTGTCCCCTGTATTACCAGGATATCAAGGCCCGCATCTATAGCTATCTTATGGTACCTTTCAACATTCTTGGGTGTTAATGAAGCACAGGTTATATCACTTCCATCTTTTATTTGTTCTATCCTTTTAGCAATCAACCCTTCTTTTATAGGTTCACTATAGATTTCCTGCATTTTTTTAGTGGCTTCCTCCTTAGAAAATCTTGAAATTCTTTCCAGGATTTCATCGGCATCCTCATACCTGCACTGCAGGCCTTCAAGATTTAGCACAGCAAGCCCCCCTATCCTTCTCATTTCCAGGGCGAATTTTACATCTACGACACCGTCCATTGCCGAAGCCAGCACAGGCAGCTCAAGCTTGAAATCTCCAATGTTTGCTGAAATATCAATATCTTCCGGGTCCCTGGTTCTCCTGCTCGGGACTATTGATACTTCATCAAAACCATAAGACTTTCTACCCGTTTTCCCTTTGCCTATTTCAATTTCCATTTATTCCCCTTATCTTTTAAGTTTTTTTTCCTCTTTATGTATTAATCTTTTAATATTTTCTCTGTGGGTGATAAAAATAAGTACGCTCCAGCAAACTGCTGCAATCACTATCGGCAATGCATATCCGGTTAAGCAGAATGCGATAGGATTGACAACAGCTGCGCTTAAGGAAGCTACAGACACTATCCTAAAAATGGCAAAAATAATGGCCCAGGTTACAAGAAGAATAATAGGCGGCAGTACCCTGACCCACATATTACTGTCAGCAATATTTATGAAAGGAATTAAGCAGATTCCCATAATCACTCCAAAAGAAGCTGCTATCCCCTTTCCGCCTTTAAATTTAAGATAGACAGGAAAATCATGACCCAGTATAATTGCAACAGACATAATAGCGAGAAGCATCAGATCTCCGGGGTAAATAAAATAAAGCACCAGTACGGGTATCAACCCTTTAATCATATCAACGATTATTGTTGTGGCGCCATAACCCACACCAAGGGTACGTGTAACATTTGTCCCCCCTACATTCCCGCTCCCGTACTTTCTGATATCATCACCCTTCTTTATTTTATGAATTATATATGCAGTAGGAAAAGAACCAAAAAGATAGGCAGCTATTACAAATATAATCTTGTAAACTAAATCGATACTCATAATAGATATATTAGATATTATTTATATTAGTATAAAAATTTTAGAAAAAACAAAAAGATGTAAATATTTCTAAAACTGCAAATTACTGCCTAAAAATAAGTAGAATAATATTAAAAGAAATATTACTATAAGTTCCTGATTTATTCAATTTATTAAGTGAGACTTACCGCTCCGGATGCTGCAGCTCTGGAAACACTTTGGGGAAATCAGTAAAACTTATCAATAAAAGATTTAAGGTATAAATCTCTAAAAGCCTGATTAGCCAATGCCTAGGGGAATTTAGAAATATTTACACCTTCTATAATTTAAAAGAAAAGTATTAAAAAATAAAAATTAAGGCTTAGTAAGTCTCACTGTGGTGGAGCCACCCCAGCTCCTGGTGCAAAGCCTGTTGCCTGGGCGGTGCGCATCCAGGCGAACCCGTCCAAAGTCCCGATGCCACCACCCGGTAGGCACAAGGCCGCTTTTTACCTGTTTTACATATTTTACATATTGACCGAGAAGCCACAGGGCATTGCCATCAAGCCTGTCATTACTTACTTCACGGGTTGTTTCGAGGCGGGTAAGAAATTCCGTAATAAAATCCTCAAGTGTTTTTCCTGTTTCTCCCTGATAAGCTTGTGTCTGCAATGTTTGTAAGTAATCACGGGGAGAAGAGCCTGCTTCTAATTGTTTTCTGCCTCCCAATGTCTTTCCCAGGCCCTGTTGGGGCATAATGGGTAAACTTTCAACCAGGCCCACGGACCAGCCCGGAAAAGCACAAATATATCCATTATTTACTGCTTCTGATTTGGTCTGTCCCCGGTGATTGATTGAATATTCCTTAGGAAAATATACAAGCCCATCCGTATCCAGGACCTGTCTTAAGGTATCCCATATCCAGACATGTTTTTCGGCATTAACACGAACAGATATCAAAGGATCGGAAGAAGAACGTCTAGTTTGATAAATTTGTCCTTCCTTTGCATGCTTAAGAATAGCTGCTTTCATTCGGTCAATAAGAAGGGGTGCTGGCATTGCAATTGGTGTTAATTCTAAACAATCAAACCCATGCGGAACTTTTCTGTCTACAAGCTCTCTATTATGAGCAAATATTTTTACAACCTGTTCACGGGTTGGCATTGGGTACTCTTTTCCATCTATTCCAGTCACCCCGATACTTCCTGATTTCGGAAGAATGGTGAGAATGCCAGTGCGGTTTAATGTGCTAACGCAACTGTCATATTCCCTTTCAACAGGAAACACAAAGTCCGATTGAAGATCCCCTTCCATATGCACTGATGCGTCTATAGGTTTTTTTGACATACCGCTATAATACCATTATACGGTTAGATTGTTCTATCACCCTTTTATATTAAAAAATCAGATAGCATAAAAATTGTAAGCATGATAAGAATTCCATTTAGGGATGGCACGCATCTGTTGCTACTATCTTATCAGATATGATTTCATTTAGACTTGAAATAAAGTAATTTTAGTTTGTTGACTTTTAAAATCTGTATTGCTAATCTAAAAGAAATTTAAAAAGCTTAAAAGGAAGATCTATGGATTATGATTATGGTCATGAAGTTCTTTATGGTGCAATGTGGGTCTTTTATATAGCTTTTATAGTCTTCTATCTGTTTTGCATGTGGAAAATCTACACTAAAGCAGGGAAACCGGGCTGGGCAGCTATTATCCCAATCTATAATATTCTGGTTCAGCTTGAAATTTTAGGGAGACCATGGTGGTGGTTATTACTTATGTTTATCCCGGTGGTTAGTTTTATCATAGAGATCTTAATTACTTTTGATTTAGCCAAAGTCTTTGGCAAGAGTACAGGATTTGGTTTTGGTTTACTTTTCTTGAGTTTTATTTTCATCCCGATCCTTGCATTCAGCAATGCCGAGTATATCGGACCCATTGCCAGTGAATAAGGAATTTACCTTCCAAACCATTCGTAATGGACACTCTGGCACATCTGTAATGTCACACCATATATTAAGGGCCGGTCTTATAATTAAAACCGGCCCTTATTTTCTCTACTACTACTGATATCAAAGAAGTCGAGGCGACTTAAATATACCTTAATATGACCTATGTGGCCTCGCTTCAACTTTAGCTAACTCTTATGTCATTACATGGGAGGCATCCCTCCGCCGTATCCGCCGCCCGGAGGCATCCCCATACCTTTATCTTTTTCAGGTTTTTCCGCAACAATAACCTCGGTTGTGAGCATCAGCGCCGCTATGGATGCTGCATTCTGCAGTGCGCTCCTTGTAACCTTTGCCGGGTCTATGATTCCGGTATCTATCATATTGACATACTTTCCGTTTAAAGCATCCAGACCCTCTCCGGGTTTCATACTCTTTACCTTTTCCACAACAACCGAACCTTCAAGACCGGCATTTGTTGATATCTGTCTTAATGGTTCCTCAAGAGCTTTAGCTACAATAGATGCACCAGTTCTGATATCACCTTCAAATTTAGTAAGATCAATTTTAGGAATTATATTTATAAGCACGACTCCGCCGCCGGCAACAATTCCCTCTTCAACAGCAGCTTTTGTAGCCGAAAGAGCATCTTCTATCCTGTGTTTTTTCTCTTTTAACTCTACTTCAGTTGCTGCTCCGACTTTTATTACTGCAACACCACCGGACAGCTTGGCCAGTCTTTCCTGTAATTTCTCTTTATCAAAGTCTGAATCACTCTGCTCTATTTCATTTTTAATCTGCTTGATCCTGCCTTTTATTGCATTTATAGAGCCTTTGCCCTCAACAACAGTCGTATTTTCTTTATCTACTTTAATCTGCCTTGCTGAGCCAAGCATATCAAGAGTAACATTTTCAAGTTTTATACCAATCTCTTCGCTTATTACCCTGCTGTCGGTTACTATAGCAATATCCTCCAGCATAGCTTTTCTTCTATCGCCAAATCCGGGAGCCTTTACTGCAACAACGGTAAGAGTGCCTCTGAGTTTATTAACAACTATAGTTGCCAGCGCTTCCCCTTCAACATCCTCAGCAATTATCAGAAGAGGTTTTCCCGATTGCTGTATTTTTTCAAGAACCGGGATTAAATCTCCGACAGCTGCTATTTTCTGATTAGCAATAAGGATATAAGGTTCATTAAGGACTGCTTCCATTCTTTCGGGATCGGTAACCATGTATGGAGACAGATACCCTTTATCAAACTGCAGGCCTTCAACAAGCTCAATCTCTATGCCGAATTTATTCGATTCCTCTACAGTAATAACTCCATCTTTTCCCACTTTATCCATGGCATCAGCTATGGTATTCCCGATTTTCTCATCGGCTGCTGATATGGCTGCAACTTCAGCTATTTTCTTTTTGTCAGTGGCAATATCCTGGCTCATCTTTCCAATCTCGTCTACCACTGTATTAACTGCTTCCTCTATGCCTTTTTTAAGCAGCAGCGGATTAGCTCCTGCCGCAACATTCCTTAAACCTTCTTTTACCATTGCCTGTGCAAGGAGCGTGGCTGTTGTAGTACCGTCTCCTGCAACATCATTGGTTTTAGTGGCAACTTCTTTTAGCAGTTGGACCCCTGCATTTTCAAAAACATCCTCAATCTCAATTTCTCTTGCAATAGTCACTCCATCATTTGTAATGGTAGGGGCACCGTATTTTTTATCAAGCACCACATTCCTGCCCTTGGGGCCAAGAGTAACTTTGATTGCATCCGCTATTATATTTACTCCCCTTTCCAG
>CAZLME010000050.1:0-10458 GCA_964560595.1 uncultured Actinomycetota bacterium | reverse complement strand
ACGTTTGTATTATAGTCAATGTAACCCCAGTCATCCTTCACATCAAATACAATACTGTTTAATTCAGTCTTATCTATTAATCTATAAATCTCTTCCCTTTTGTCCTTACTCCCTACATTATATCCGGTAATATATACTGCTTTCTGAGTTCCCGGTTTTATTTTCCAGTATACATAAGGATCATGATCCAAAAAATTCAAATTATTATCAGCTTCTAAACTACCTATAGGAATAATAAAAAGAATAAAAGTTAATGATACAATAATGACTTTTGCTGCAACTATTAGCTTCTTTTGCTTTAACTTCATAACTTTATATTTTTATATTGTAAATTCCACTAAAACTTTATCCCTCTTTTTTCATTTCTAAGCTGACACAGGTTATTATTACAGGTTATTAATTATTATATTATTTATTAATTAAATTGCTAACATTTCTCTTAACAATTATCTGAGTATACTATATAAGATAAGAATTTTTAAACCTCACCTGTTTATTCTTAATTTCATTTCCAACTCAATCTCGTCCCTGATGGGAATCCCATAATTTCCTGTCAGTGGTATTGAAGGCTTTATTTTTCTGGATTCACTGATTGCTCCCGGATATATTTTCATTATTCTGAAACCTCTTTTCTGATAAAATCTTATTGCATCTGTATTATCATTGGTAGTTATTAACCAGATTCTTCCGGTTTCTTTCCTGCGTGCGAAATCTATAACTTTATTTATTAACACGGTTCCTATCCTCTTTCCTTTTAATAAGCTATTAAGACTCGCTATTTCTATTTCATTATCCTCTAATCTATAAGTGATCAGACCTTTGTTCTTACCTTCAATTTCTGCAATAAAACCTTCAAGTTTATCGAAATAATATTTCCTGCCTCTGGTTACTATAAAGTCACTCCCCCATTGTTCTTTAACAAGTTCGTTTATCCAGATTTTATCCCGGGGCTCAATTTCACGGATTTTTACTGTCATAAATATTTTCTTCAAAATTTATTTTCTTTAACATTATATTATAATATATTTTTCCCGGTAAAATATAAACCTTACCGGTAACCCTTATATGCAAATGGAATTACAGACATAACCCCACCAGGCATTGTAAAAGGGGTCAATTAATTGACCCCTTTTTTTTTATTCCTTACTTTTAACAATTAAATTATATGGCGGAATTAGTCTTCATAACCCAGATACTTTTTGGACATAGGATGATTAAACCTCTTCCATAAAATTGCTCCTATAATAGTACCCACAGGGAAAAAGAATATCATAGTTATTACCAGAACTGCTCTACCAAGAGGAACTGCAAAAGATTTTTTCTGATAAATACCAATCAACTCTGCTACATATAATGCCGGGACAATTAAAGAATAAACCATTTTAAAGGGAAAACTTACAAAATTTTCAATGATATTCTTAGCTGCATTCAGAGTGAATGGTTCACCTATATAACGTGTTAAAAAACTCATAGGACCCCAGCTCCAGTTAAATCCGGAAAAGACAGCCAGTCCTGTAAGAATAGCCATAACCCAGCATAGTATTAATACTCCTTCTAATTGCTTCTTTCCTTCTTTTAATTCTTTTTTATCCAGTTCTTCCATTTTTTCTCCTTCTTTAGTTTTTATATCATCCTTAATATTAATTATCCAGGAATATAACATTATCTTTCTTTTTTTATCAGACTATTTAACATCAATCAGTACTTTTAACATTGCCAAGGCCTGAAATATCCTGTTCTACATGCGGGGCCCCTATATAATTGACATTGCCTACTCCACTGATATCAACATCAAGTTCTTCGCTTACATTTACCGTTGCGCTGCCAGCTCCTGTAACAGTAATCTCACATCTTTTGCTTTCCAGACCGGCTCCATCGTATTTACCCACACCGCTTATATTAACCTCCTGAACGTCGACCTGCCCGCTCATGGTTATATCTCCTGCTCCCGATGAAGTAATTCCAACCTTTCTGGCATTTATATTAAAGTCTATATCACCGGCTCCACTGATTTCGAATTCCAGTTCTTCGGTATCTAAGTTATCACAGTAAACATCACCTGCCCCGCTCAGTGAAATTTCATTAAGATCTTTTACTGTGAGATAAAATTTTAATGTAGATGTCGGTATAAGATTGTAACCTCTCTTTAAGCTGATGGTTAATTTTCCCCCCAACACTTCTGTCTCGATAAGCGGTATTATGTTATCGTCCGCTTCTATTACCAGCGATTCTTCCTCTCCCTGGGTAATGATCAAATTACCTGTTCCGGAAAGATGCACCTTTTGAAAACCCGGTACTTCTCTTTCTTCTGTCCTGATTTCTCCGGATCCTCTTACAAGACCCACTGTCCAGATACAGGAAACCGTAGAAACAGCCAGAACACCTGCCAGGGCAATTATTAATAATATTCCTGTTATTTTTTTTATCCGGTTTGTTTTATTTACGTTTTTCATATTTCCTCCTTTTTTTAAAATATTTTTTTAACCTTTTATCCTTATCCGGCTATCACTGTCTACCTGTGCTCTATGCTAATATCTCCCGAAGTAGCGCTGATAATAATTTCTTTTTCATCGCCGCCTACTACCCCTTCAAGATTTGTTCTGCCTGATGAAATTATTTTGATTGGGAATTTATTCTCAATATCACCCGAAACAGAATTCGCTCTAACATAAAAGCGGGCATTTTCAGAAAGATTGATTTCAACATCTCCTGATATTGTTCTGATAGTAATATTGCTTGAATCTTTTTGTTCCATATAAATATCGCCTGAAACAGTAACCACTTCAACATTGTCATTCTGGCTCCCATTTTCCAGTACTACATCCCCGGATACAGCATCGATTTTTACACTACCGGTATAATCCTTCAGGTTAATATCTCCCGAAGTTGAATTTAACATTAAGTTTTCTGTAACTAATTCTTCACCTTTAAAATCTCCGGATACGTTACTGATGTTGATTTTATTTACATTTAGATCGCTTATACGTGTGTCTGATGATACTGTATTTATTTTTAGAGTTTCTATTAAATCTTTCGGGATATATACGTCCAGTTTTGCCCTCCATATATTTATCCCGATTAAAATTACCCGGGGTCTTTCAATTTCTATCCGTAATTCCTTACCTGTCTTATAAGCAATAAGAGCCGGTAATTCCTTTTTACTGTTTGTAGAAACCTCGCCATAGAGATGTGCCGTGATTTCCCCTTCATCTGTAGATATGATGTCTATATCCGTACTGGTTATATCTATGGAGATCTCATCCACCCCTTCAGCCTCAATAGTCTTTGTTTCATCAATTTTTTCTAACGCTATAACCAGATTTCCGATTAAAGCCAGGATAATGCCTGCGGTTATAAAACACGCAATCATAATAACTGTGAGCCAGATAACTATTTTTTTTATATTTAATTTCATTTCCTACTCCTTCCCGGTTATAATTCTTAAGTTAAACTTTATATACCTTACGAACATCCTGTATAATAGTTTTGCAAGATATATATCACCGATAAAAAATAAAATCCCAAAACAGGTTACGCCCATTGACATAAATATTGCCGCAGCCGGATTTATACTTAATACAAAATATTGAGAAAATATTGGCCCAAAAATTGACGCAAAGAATACCGCAATCCCGCTTGCAGTAAAAGCAATCGCACTGACAAATAAAGCCACCAGAATCGCAGCAATGCCAATAAACGGTCCAAGCACAAATACAAGGTTAAAAAATCCCACCCCGAGCGTTGCAAAAACAGCTCTGGTTATATTTGAAGCAGATGTGGTTTTTTCCGCTTCACCTACTAGAATACTTGCCTTAAGTTGATTGGCAAGAATTTTTGGATCGCCAAGTGAATCTGAAATTTCTTCTTCGGTCCTTCCTTCCAAGAGACCCTCCTTGAAGTGCTCTTCAAAATCATTTATAACATCCTGCCTGTCCTCCTCTGGAATACCGCGAAGATACAATGATAACTTTTTAATAAAATCTTTTTTATCCATTCTTTACACCACCTTTAATAAAACTATTTACTTTTTTAACAAAGGTCAGCCACTCTTCTTTAAGTTCTTTTTCCATTTTCTTTCCGGCTTCCGTCAACTGATAATATTTTCTGGCAGCTCCTTCCCTGGATTCCTCAAGATAAGTAGTAACATAGCCATCATTTTTAAGGCGCCTGAGCAGCGGATAAATTGTTCCCTCTGAAATGGATATATTCTTAGAGATTTCATTTACCAGTTCATAACCATAGCGGTTTTTCTTTGCCAGTAAAGCCAGCGCACACAATTCCAGAACACCTTTTTTAAATTGTATATTCATAGAACCACATCCTCTCCTTTCAATTTATGGAACATTCTAACACAAGGTATAATACAATGCAAGGTATTCTTTAAATATTATTACCTTTTATAACTTTATTACTGAGCGGCCTTTTTTAAACTCATTTTTTATTCCATTTTTTAATATAAAGTGTATTATATTTTATATTACTATTTACCCTTAAGAAATTTTAAAATTAATAAATAATTGATTTGACTTTGAAAGCATGAAACTTTCAGATAAAGAAACGCTGGAATATTTTCACCGCTCTTATACTGCAGCAGACGGATTGTGGTTTGTAAAGATTGAAGAAAAATATGGATTCAACACAGCCCTTAATATAGATAAAAAAGTATGGGAAGTCATGCCTAAGATACAGTCCCGTTTTTTAAAAAATAAATTAAAAAAAGATAATGGTCTTAAGGCTCTTATTGAATGCTTTAAAGTAAAATTAAAACTGGACGGCTTTAAATTTAAAACAGAAAAACTGAATGACTGCAAAATAAAAATAATAATCCATGGCTGTCCCTGGCATAATATAATGATTAAGTCGGGGCGGATAGACTTTTCAAAAAAAGTCGGAAGCACCATTTGTAATACAGAGTACATGGTATGGGCAAAAGAATTCGGGGATAATATAACTTTTAAACTTGAAAAACAGATTTGCAAAGGTCAGGGTTCCTGTATCATAATTTTTGAGGAAATCCGTAAAAGCAGAGCATAACAAAACCCCATACCCTTACTTTTTTAAATTATACTGCCCTGATATTATTCACTGTTGCTTTATAACTTATGCTTTGTAGAGAGATAGGCACTCCTGCAATTTTAAAAGCAATCAATATGAATTATCTTATCCAGTTTTATTTTCGGTACATGCAGTGTTCCTGAAAGATCTTTATGGTACTTAATGGATTTCCCCTTATCAATATCAAAATACTGCGGGTTTTCCTTCGGGTATCCCAGCGCCAAAACCAGGTCGGCACTGTAGTTTTTAGGAATCTTTAAAATATCTTCTATTTTCTTTCTATTAAAGGAACCTATCCAGCAGCAGCCTATTCCTTTTTCCAGTGCCGCCAGGGTAATATTCTGGGCACTTGCCCCCACATCATATTGAAAATAAGCAGGGAAATAAGTTTCTTTATTAACAAGAATTATTATATAGGCAGCCGGCTTTTCATTCTCTTTTGGGTTTCCTTCCGGGGCAATATATTTTGCCCATTTTACATGAGGAAATATTTTTTCCCTTAATATATTGTCTACTGCAACAAAATACTCTAACGGCTGCAGGTTCCCCGCGGATGGTGCGAGTCTTCCCGCATTAACAAGCCTCTTTAAAAATGATAACTCTATTGGCTTTTGCTGAAACTTCCTTATGGTCCTTCTTGAGATTAAAGTATTATAAATATTCATATTTGATACATTCAGATAATTAGTTTTGAACTGACTTTATTTAACCTTTTTATACCATTTCCAAATATAAATTAACCTTCCGCTTCTGTCAACAGCAATACTCCAGGCCGTTTTTATTAAATCTAACTATTGAATTAACATAAAAAATTAATTTTTTGCAATAACAGCCGGATAATGTATAATCTTCTCAAATCAAAGTGGAACAAAAAACCAACAAATATTAAAATAATATTTATTTTTAATTTAATTTTAAATCTGTTGTTTTTTTTAATTTTATAATTTTTAATAAATTTTAATTAGATGTCTTCCTCACACATAATAAACGTAAAAGGTTTAATAAAAAATTATGGAAACGTTAAAGCTGTCAGAGGTATAGATTTCCATGTAAATAAGGGTGAGTTATTCGCATTTCTTGGTCCAAACGGTGCGGGGAAAACCACGACCATCGATATTATCTGCACCCTTCTTAAGCCTGAAAGCGGTAAAGTAACAATTAACGGTTACACACTTGGCATGCAGGATGATAAAATCAGGAAAGATATCGGGGTTGTATTTCAGGATAATATTCTTGATGATCTGTTAACTGTAAGAGAAAATCTTTACACACGCGGCAGTTTTTACGGAGTACCAAAAAAAGAGCTTTCCGAAGCTATCGAAAGAGCTGCCAGCGCTGCAGATGTTAAAAGTTTTTATAAACGCCCCTATGGAAAGCTTTCCGGCGGCCAGAGACGCAGGGCTGATATTGCAAGAGCTCTTGTAAATACACCTAAAATCCTGTTTCTTGATGAACCTACTACCGGTCTTGATCCACAAACGCGAAAAAGTGTATGGGATACAATCCGTAACCTGCAGAATGAAACCGGAATGACAGTATTTCTCACCACTCATTATATGGAAGAAGCAGCAAAAGCTGATTATGTTGCAGTAATCGATAATGGCCTGATTTCCGCCAAAGGCACTCCCTCTGAGCTCCGGGTAAAATACAGCACGGATACCCTTCTGCTTATTCCGAAAGACAGTGAAAATCTTAAAAGTTTTTTAATTGAACAAAATATAGAATTTATTGTATCCGGAGGGGCTTTTATTATTTCTATTTCAGACACTCTTAAGGCATTGCCGCTGGTAAACAAAGTTGAAAAGCTGATATCAGGCTTTGAAGTAATAAGCGGTAGCATGGATAACGCCTTCGTGAAAATCACCGGTCATGCTATTAGGGAGGATGCAAACTAGATGACAGCTGTGATTAATTTAATTAAGCGAAATTTAAAACTTTTTTTCCGTGACAGGACCTCTGTATTTTTCTCACTTCTCGCCGTATTGATAATAATCGGGCTTTATGTATTTTTTCTGGGAAATATGATGGTTAAGGGGTATGAAGGTCTGCTTGGAAGCAATACCCGTTTCATTATTGACAGCTGGATTATGGCGGGAATCCTATCTGTTACCTCAATAACTACAACAATGGGTGCAGTCGGTGTTATGGTTGAGGATAAGACAAAAAAAATTTTAAAAGATTTCTACTCAGCTCCCCTAAAACGCTCACAACTTGCCAGTGGATATTTAATAAGCTCTTTTATAATCGGTGTTATTATAAGTATTGTAGCATTGGTTATAGCTGAAATTTACATACTTGCTAACGGCGGGGAACTTCTTGGTTTGATATCATTACTAAAATTACTCGGAGTGATGCTGATATCTGTTTTTGCCAGTTCCTCAATGGTCTTCTTTTTTGTAACATTTTTTAAAAGCAGCAATGCTTATACTACCGCAAGCACTATAATAGGGACTCTCATCGGCTTTCTGACAGGAATATATATCCCGGTCGGGCAATTTCCATCCAGTGTACAGATCGTAATAAAAATATTTCCCATAAGTCACGCAGCGTCCCTTTTCCGGCAAATTATGATGGAAAAGCCGCTGGCAGAGACTTTTACAGGTGCACCGGCCCAGGCAATCACTGATTTTAAACAGATGATGGGGGTTGTTTTCTCCTTCGGCGGAAGGGAACTTTCTCCTCTTATCAATATACTTGTTTTAGCTATAACAGGTGTGGTATTTCTTTTTTTAGCAGTTATAAGTATTTCTATTAAGAAAAGACAGTAGCGTCTTATTCTTATTTTTTTCACAGCTTTTTTAAGAATAGCTTCCGGATTTTTAGATTTGTTGTGCAGCTTCTTTAGCCAGCGCTCTTAAAATATGAATCATGCCCCCGGTATCCAATCCACAATATTTTATTAGTGATTCCCGGATCCTGATTATTTCATTTTCCGAAGGTAAGTTTTTTAGAGAATTTTTAGGAGAATTATAATTTCCGTAAATATAAAGAAAATATACACTGGCAGCCATACCGTCAGCTATTTCCATTCCTTTGTAGCTAAATTTTGTAATTGCCGGCAGAACGCTTTTAACCGAAGCGCTCCCCTTCTGTGAAGAATGGTAATAATAAAAATTTCCAAAAGGTTTATAGAGATCGATTATCCGTGGAAGCATTGAATCTATAAACTTTTTATATTCAGGTAAGGCTCCTGCCAGTTCATTTAAAACACCTTTTTCAAATTGTTCACAATAAACAACTATATTCCCCCCGTCCGCTATATGCCCTTTAAGGCTTTCAAGTAGTTTCTCTCTCGGATCCTCTAAATCTGCTGCTAAAAAATCATAATGTTCCGGCTGTCCATCAATAGAATCAAGCATATGTATCGAATATTGAAAAGGTATTCTCTGATAAGGTTTTACCCCATCATATAACGGAATAGCCGTAGAAAAAGTCTCAAAGTCAAAAAAATACAACGGGTATTTTAGATTATCTATGAATTTTAATATCTCCTTTTTATTTACCATAGGTTCTTTTGTCTTAGCGCACTGATGCTGTATTTGCTGTTTAAGGCTCAATTCATATCGGTCAGGAATATCTTCTATGGAGAGGATACCTTCTTTATAAAGTTGAACTGCTTTATCTTTACTTCCGTATAGATTAAAGACATTATTCTCCGGTAAAAATCCCCAGCATTTATTTTTAAGCGGGCAGGTATATGGCTCATGGCAATGCCTCCCGATTAAAATCCCCGGGGGATTCTTTTTTTCTGCAGTATCCAGCATCTCCTGTATCCTCTCTTCTATTCCTTCCAGGGCTTCTTCTACCTCTGCTGTAATATCTGTCTTTCTGAATAATTCTCCAGGGTCAATGCTTCCTTTTCTTATGTACTGATTATTAATACAGGCAAGGTAGCATCTCTTTATGCCAATACCTGCGCTTTCAAAACAATACTTCTGAAATGCAACATCATGAATATTTTCTTCCTTAACCTGGGTTGAGCTTTTTACCTCAACAATATCCCATTTGTTTTCATCTGATGGAAGAAAGATGTCTGCTCTGCAATACATGTTTCCGCTTCTGCAGGCTGCTTCAAAGACCGGTTTTCTCTCCGGTAAAATTTCCAAGGTCCTTACCGGCTGTTCATTAAAGTTTACTATTTTATCGAGATCGATCCCTCCGGGATAAAGCTTCTTTGCATATTCACCCACCTGTGTTCCCTGATTAAAAATAAACTGATTTACAAAATCCGGTTGCGGAATCTCTTCTCTGGCATTAACCTGATACCATAAATATTTAAGGCATTGTAATCCGGCAAGATATTTTGATTTTGATATGATTATTCCGTTATTCATATATTTATAAGACCCATATACATCTACAGTACCGATCTAACTATTTAAATTCATCATAAATTTTTCCAAAGTTTATACCCTCAATAATCCTGGATTTATATTTATTTTTTAACTTATTTTTAGCATAAACCAGGTCTTCGTTCCTTATACCGTTTTTTAGGGCAAGATAGGCTTCAATAAATGCGGCAAGATCATCCGCGCCCTTTACCAGTACCCCGTTTCTCCGGCCAGTGTCAGAAAATTCGTCTTCTGTAAACATCCTTAGATCCTTATGCCAGCCCTCCGGAATCAGCTTGTATATCTTTTTCTCCATTTCTTCAATCTCATAGTCTTTTATGAGCTCATCAAGCCCCTCAACCGATTTTTTTACCGGATTAATTATATCCCGGGTTAAAACTTCCGGAAGGTCATGAAAAAGACCGGTGAAATAATTATTTATACAATTTTCCCGCGCCAGTCCTGCTTCATAAGAGAATAAAAATGAAAATATGGCCACTATCAGCATATGTCCGAGTACAGAAGTTTTTGGTATGCGGTAAAGATGGCTCCACCTCTGCTGGAAACGCAGCAGTCCGCATATATCGGCAAAATCCAGCAGCTTTCTATTTTTCAGGAAGATTTCCATACATTTTAAATCGCTATATTTCTTCTGCTCGCGGGAAATACTATCAGAAATTTCTTTTACCAGGTCAGCCCTAGGATTTGCCGTTTTAATAATATCAAACTCCCATTTAGACACATAAAAATGCGCACCGCTCACTATTCTTCTTTCAAGAGTTTCTTTTTCCTCAAGCAGATATTTTTTAAACCTCGAATTAAAATCTCCCCCTATCTGTTCCGTCAGCGGGCTTATTCTTGTAAAAACCCAGCTGTTTAACTCTTTATAACGTTTCTTATCTTCCCTGATTCTATCTACCAGCGGAGGCTTTAAATCAGTCAAAGTGATTCTTTTAAAAATCTCGAAAAGTCCATTTTCTATTATTTCGAGCCAGTCAACTTTGTGATTTCTTATGTCTCCCTCACATTTGCCCAGAATATACGCAATAACCATCTTGTGCGCCTGTTTATC
>CAZLME010000049.1:0-10461 GCA_964560595.1 uncultured Actinomycetota bacterium | reverse complement strand
CTTATATTTAGGGTTTTTAAAAAGAGCCTTTGGTGTTTGATAAAATCTTAAGGTTACCTCTTCTTTTTCAGTATAAAATCTATCTGATGGTATGGAATTATATTCTTTGTTATTTGAGGAGCCCTCGGAGTTAACAAGAGATAATTCTAATTTACTGTTTATATTTTCTCTATTGTCTTTTAAATTATCCTTGCTCACTGTAGGATTTCTTTTTAAATATTTCCCTAATATAAAGAGCCCGGCATTATACCGAGCCTTTATATTTAAATAACTTTGATTTTCTTTCTGAAGGTAAGACCTGCATTAATTAGATTATCCTCAGCACTAATTAAATCCTGCACTAAATCCTTGGGATTTTTAAGGCATGCGCTAGGCGAACTAACTCCGCCATTCGCCCCGAGCCAGCCAATTTCCGGTTTTTATACCACTGGTGAGCTTTTATTTTATCCTTTTTATTTTCAAATTAAATAGGTATGATTTAAAATTATTATTTGTATTTACTAAATATAGAGATTTTAATAAAATCGAAGAAGCATTAAAAAGGCTTCCCCGAAGGATACAAGTCTGCTTAGAGAACTTAAAATATATAACAGCAAGACAATTAAAGCTAAGGCAGAAGAAGCAATAATAAATATAAGAAAGGGATATGAACTTTAACAATATTTTTAAAAAAAGTAATTTAAAAAATAACTTTGGAATTCCCAGAAATGTTTTTGCACTGGGATGGGTAAGTTTTTTTAATGATTTTGCCTCTGAAATGATTTACCCAATTGTACCGATTTTTTTAACAGGTTTTTTAGGAGTCCCAGTTGCAATAGTAGGTCTTATTGAAGGAATTGCAGAATCAACAGCTTCAATATTAAAAGTTTTTTCAGGATGGTTATCTGATAAATTTCAAAAAAGAAAACCTTTTGTTATCTCAGGATATGCACTTTCCACTTTTTCAAAGATAATACTGGGACTGTCGTATATCTGGCCATTTGTACTTATTGCCCGTTTTCTTGATAGGTTTGGAAAAGGCATTAGAACATCTGCAAGAGATTCATTAATAACTGAGAGCTGCCCTGAAAGTATAAGGGGAAAGTCTTTTGGATTTCACAGGGCACTTGATACACTTGGAGCAGTATTTGGTCCTCTTGCGGCCATTTTATTTCTTGCAATATTTAATAACAATATAAGACTTATCTTTTATATAGCCTTTATTCCCGGCCTTATCGGAATAATCCTGCTTATTATTTTTGTTCGTGAAAAGAAGAAAAATGCCTTATGCTTTAGTGATTTGAAATTAAAATGGAGAGATATTAATCCTTCTTTTAAAATATTTCTGCTTATCAGTATAATATTTTCCATTGGCAATAGTTCGGATGCCTTTTTAATATTAAGAGCTCAAAATTTAGGACTGGCTATTAAAGTAACAATTTTTGCTTATGTCCTTTTTAATCTGACCTATGCAATATTTTCCATTCCAGCAGGAGTTATAGCTGATAAGATAGGAGCAAAAAAAGTACTGATTATGGGACTTATCTTATTTAGCCTGGTATATTTCTCATTAGGTCTTATAAATAAAAGTCTTTTCATCTGGCTCCTGTTTCCTGTTTACGGGATTTATATGGCTCTAACCGAAGGTGTTGGAAAAGCATATATATCCCTTTTGGTCCCACAGGAAAAATCCGGAACTGCTTTTGGTATTTATCAGACATCAATAGGAATCTGCAGTTTTTTTGCCTCAATAATAGCAGGAGTTATGTGGAATTATATAAATGTCAGGGTTCCTTTTTACTTCGGTAGCATAACAGCTTTAATTTCTGCAATCCTGTTTATTGGATTGGCTGGTAAGTTAAAACCCGTAAGACAAAACTAATTCAAATAGTAAAAACTCTTAAGGATTGATAATCCAATGATTGTTTTTTTTAAATCTAAGGTCTATATTAATCGAGTTGTTTCCAGAATTTATTAAACATTTTTAATATAGGTCAGCGTGCCTCAGAAACGTTTTAATTTAGAACGGGTGGTATTGACCCAGTATTTGTCTGTTTCATCCCCCCGCAGTTCAAGCGCTTTTTCAAAATAGGGTAGCGCTTCTTCATAGCGGCCCATGTTATATAAAGTATTACCAATCCAATTATAGTTTGATATATTTGTTTTATCATCCTGTATCTCAAGAGATTTTTTAAGGTAAGGCAGTGCTTCTTCGTAGCGGCCCAATCTGGAAAGAGTGGTACCGAGCCAGTTGTAGTCTATCCAGTTACCCTGTATTTTAACCGCTTTTTTAAAATGAGGCAATGCTTCTTCGTAGCGGCCCAGATTAGAGAGAGCAGTGCCGAGCCAGCTGTAGTCTGCCCCATCACCCTGTATTTTAACCGCTTTTTTAAAATAGGTCAGCGCTTCTTCGTGTCTTCCCATATTGGTGAGTGTGGTGCCGAGCCAGCTGTAGTTTGATATATTTGTTTTATCATCCTGTATCTCAAGAGATTTTTTAAGGTAAGGCAGTGCTTCTTCATAACGGCCCAATCTGGAAAGAGTGGTACCGAGCCAGTTGTAGTCTACCCAGTTACCCTGCAGCTTTACCGCTTTTTCAAAATAGGGCAATGCTTCTTCGTAGCGGCCCAGGTTAGAGAGCTCTCTTCCTTTATTACCAGCATCTTGTCCGGTTAGAGTATCTTTGGTCTTGTCAATGGTACTTTGAAAATTGTTGAAATCACCGGATTTGTTAAGTAATTTCTTATATTCTTCACTTTCCATATTTTCTTTAGCATCATTATTGTTACTAATAAATGTCAATATTATTTCAATAAGCTTTTTAATATGATTTTCTATCGGTTTCGTAAGAGCATCCTGCCAATGGGTATTTAATAAATAATATTTCATCGCACCCTTAGGCTCGATATCTTCGATTCTGAAAGGAATGACTGTTACTTCAGAATTAAATGCAAGAGATATTTCTCTTGATACCTGTTTGGAATTATTTGAGTATGAAGAAAATATAAGAATTAATAGTTTACTTCTGGTAATGGCGCCTTCAATAGATTCAGCCCAGTCCAGCCCCGGTAGAATATCTCTGGGAGTAATCCAGCACCTTATTTTGGCAGCTTCAAGTGAAGCGCAAACTGCATCTGCTACTAATTTATCTTTTGAAGAATATGAAATAAATACATCATGAGCCATAATATACACTTCTCATCTAAATTAAATAATGTATTATCACTTAATCTCTTTGTTTAATTTAATCATGGTATACCCGGCTTTTGCAAGAATTTTATTAATACCTTTTACAAGAGTACGGTCTTTTTCCTTCTCACTTTCAGAAAGCTTTTCCCAGGATATAAGGCTCTTATGCAGTCTTGCTGCCTTATCAGTTTTTTTTGCATAATGCCATCCATTATTAAGCTTTTCCTGCATCCATCGTTCATGTTCTATTTTTGCCAGTTTTTCAATTTCAGTGTTTTTAAATTTATTTGGAGTTTCATTACCTCTGGTTTGAACCATTGCATATCCAGCGCTTGCAAGTTTATTGGGAATATCCATAACATTATTCCGGTTGTTTTCTTTTTCATCTTCGGATAATTCAGCATAAGGTTTAAGTAAACTATGTTCTTTTTTGTTCTCCTGCGTTACCGGTCCATACTTATATCCTTTTGCAGCCAAATCTTCACAGAATACATCATGTGCCGCTTCCGCAAGTTTTTCCAGAAGATTTTTGTTAAGCTCCATACGATGCATTATTGTATAAAAGTCCTGGCCATCTGCATGCAAATTCAATTGTGCTTCAGAAGGTATACTTGAAGGCTCAAAGCTCGTCTTACCTGACAGCTGACTTATGGAAACAATTGTCTCCATAGAGCGTGCTCCATGCTTATATTCCTTGGTTAATAAAAAGGCACGAAGTACTCCTTCATCAATGCTTGTAATTCTTTTCCCTCCATAACCGTGCAGAATCTGGGGTGCGTTGCGGTCAAAGATTGACCGCAGGACAATTGCACGCCGGATGATATAGTAAGGATCTTTTATTTGCCCATTGTCATCTTTATTTTCCTGCCGATTTGGGCCAAGAATATTTAAAAATCCTTTCAGACGGCTTATAAAATCAGGTAGTTTTACCGCTCCACTTTCCCTCTCGTTAAGATTTGTCCCAAATGTTTCCATACTGTGGCTTGTGCCACCTGCAAATACAAAAATACACCTGCCTATATGGTGGGTCATTTGCCCTTCCTGGAATTTTCCATCTTGCATGGGGGCAAGAAAATATCGCAGCCAGCCCAGAGTTTGATTTTGTAGAGAAGTATCAAATTCATCCCAGAAAACAAGTGATATCTTGCCAGATAATGCCCTGTCACGTATTTGATGATAGGCATCAAACAAATCCCCGGGTCCTCCAAGCTGTGAAAGATTAAAAGTTATCTCCTCAATTTCCCCCTGCCGTACCGAACTTGCTACCTGCTTTACTGCAAATGATTTGCCGGAGCCCGGCGGACCAAAGACTGCTATCGATAAAGGTGTTCTCTGATAACTCTCGCAATATTCATTAATGAGATTACTGATATTATGTAAAGCTTCGATCTCCTTGCGGTCTATTGTTTGAAGTTTACCAAACTTTCCCATAGGCACCCCGGGTAAGGCATGCTCCAGACCTTCACGCACAATCAGTCTTGCTATATTCTCAAGAGAATCAGGACTTTTATCTTCAAGTATTGCCCAGAAACGGTCTGATTCTTCAGGAGAAGTTTTGGAAAGTGCCTGTGCAGGATTTTTAATTGGCACAACTGATAGAAAACTACAATCTTCTTCTAATTTAGCTGCTACCCCGGCTGCCGGGAAAGCCAGATTTATTTTCTTTGTTTCATTACTGGCACAGCCATATCCAATTATATGAAGAAATCGCATAGCACCGATCCCTGATTGAATGCCACGGGATATGTCTGGTCCCGGGGTATCCAACATAAGCTCCCGGGCAATACTGCCGGTAAGACACGATGTATAGCCAATCATATATCCTTTATGACTGTTTTCCCATTCACCTTCCATGGCAGACGGATCAAAAAAAAGAATGGCATCTGGCGAAGAATCTGGTTTTTTAGAAAGAAGAATTGCTCCTGCCGTGTCAAAAGATATTATTATATGAGCGCACTGCGTAATCTCATTTATATGAGGGTTATATAGAAGTTCCCACATCAGATCCTGAGCAGTCCGTTCCCATGAGACCTGGCGGCTTATGTGGACCTGGCTGCGACGTAAATCATCAGCTGTTATAACCACTATGAGCCGGTCTGCATGATTTTGTAAAAGATGATTCCACAGTTTACCCTGCATCACGGGCCAGGCCATTTTAAGAATAATCCAGGGTTTTGAGTTACCCCTGGAAATAGATTGGGGCCAGTATTCTGGGCTATCGCGGAACCCAAGAGCAGCGTCATCCAGGATTATAAGGTCTGGATTTATTGGATCGTCAACAACTTTTTTCCAGCTATCTGATGAAGTCACGTCGTTAGATGCCTTACACAGACCTAAAAATTCCTGAACCCGCCATACTTTTTCTCCTTTATTAGATGCATGTTCATCTATTTTAAAAGGCGACCATATAGCATAGGAATGATGGAAGTGGTTGTTGCAGGGATTTATAGGGCTTCTAGGTGCAGAGATTTGCCTGACTGTAATACTGATTTGCCTTGTTTGATTTAAATTTCTGGCAATACTTTTAACAAGGTCAGCCAGCATTGCTACACCCCCTATCCGGCAAAATGAGGTGGTTAAGTTCTCCGTATTCCATACATTCATAATAACATCTGCCCGCCGCACCCTGGCTATATTCCAATCAATGGTTACATCTCCTGTAATAACTATGGTCTTTGTATTTTTTTTCTTATTCATAGATAAATACCTCTATATTTATAGTAATATGATTAAATTTAAATAATATTAAATCATATATATTTAGTAATGTTACATTTATTTTTAGATTATAATATCATATTTATTCTGTTTCTTTAAAACTTATATTTTATAGCAGATTCCTCAACCTTTTCTTTACATGTCTTATTAACATTATTTAAATTAGGGTCATTAGCATTACAATCAGTTCCCATTATTATCTTCATAAATATCAGCCCAATTCTTATTAATGTAATCCCAATAATAAAATAAAAAGAAAGATTTTATTTAAAGTTATTTAGAAATCTAAGAGAAAATTAAAAATGATTTTTTAAATAGTAGAAAGTTCCTTGTAATTTTCTTTGAGGTTATTATAAAGTGATTGATATATTTTATAATGTTTTAAATATTTCTTTGTATTTTCACTAATTGGGTTCGTTTCGGTAGTTTCTTTTATAATCATATCTGTAGCTTCTCTGACATCTTTATACATTCCAGATCCTACACCGGCTATAATAGCAGCCCCATAAGAAGGCCCCTCCTCAACATTTAGAGTAACTATCTTTGTGTTAAATATATCAGATATAATCTGACGCCATAATTTTGACCTCGCTCCTCCACCAAAAAGTACAATTTTATCTGAAGTTATACCCAGATCCTTCATAATATTTAAGCAGTCATACTGGGAGTAAGACACTCCTTCCATTACCGCCCTGGCAAAATGACCCGGTCCATGAATATAAGATATTCCAAAAAATATGCCCCGTGCATCAGGGTCCGAATAAGGAGTCCTTTCACCAGATAGATAGGGTAAAAACAGTAAGCCTTCCGAACTGGGAGGGGATTTTTCTGCTTGTTTATTCAACAATTCATATCCTGATAATCCCTTATATTCAGAGGCTATCTCCTCTAAAATCCCAAAGTTATCATAATACCATTTATAAGACCCTGTAGCAGCCAGCGTTACCCCCATAAGATGCCATGCGCCTTCTACAGCATGACAGAATGAATGAAGTCTACCTTCCGGGTCGTATACCGGAGTATCTGAATGTGCAAATACCACTCCTGAAGTCCCCAAATAATCAGAGATTATACCCTCATGTACAATTCCTGAACCCACTGCCCCTGCAGCTTGATCCCCTCCTCCACCAACTATGGGGACCCCCTGTAATATACCAGTAATTTCCGAAGCTTCTTTAGATACATAAGAAGATATTCTAGATGATTCAAATACTGGTGGAAGGAAATCTTTATTTATAGATAGACCTTTTATTATTTCATCAGACCATTTTCTATCTTTTACATTAAAAAGAGCAGTACCTGAAGCATCGGAGACCTCAGTGGCATAAGTTCCTGATAACTTATATCTTATATAATCTTTTGGGAGTAATATTTTAAATATTTTTTTATAGTTATGAGGTTCAACATCCGAAAGCCATAATATTTTAGGTGCAGTAAAACCTGTAAGAGCTTTATTATAAGATAGTTTTATAAATTCTTTTTTTCCACCAAAAACATTATAGATCCTATCACATTGATTTGATGTCCTTTGATCGCACCAGAGAATTGCTGGTCTTATTACCTTGCCTCTGCTATCCAAAAACACAGAACTGTGCATCTGGCCTGCAAGCCCTATAGCTGATATATCGCTGGAATTTATTCCTGATTTGGCAAGAACCTCTCTTACAGTGCATACCGCTGCATCCCACCAGTCTTCAGGGTTTTGTTGCGCCCAGCCAGGACCGGGGATTTCCATCCCATACTCTTTTGTTGACGACGCGATAAGCTTGCCTGATTTATTTATTAATAAACATCTTGCTGATGTTGTTCCAATATCAAAACCTATAAGATTGCTCATAAATCAACTCTTAAATTAAAAATCCAAACAAAATATTTTTTTTATAATTTTTTATTACACACTCATTATGTACTCATTTAACAAAGTCTCTAAATACTCTTGCATGCCTGAAGGATTATCTATTTTTCTCAATCCAAATGCATATTTTTCAAGAGACTTAAAATCAGCTCTTTTTTCTAAAATTTCTTTACCTATTCCATCATTATAGCTATTATATCTTTTCGCAATAAACTCTTCTAAAATACCGTCATCCACCATTTTTTGTGCTGCTTTCAAACCTTTTGCAAAGCTATCCATTCCTGCCACATGTGCATAAAAAATATCTTCTGGCTTATAAGAGGCTCTTCTTACATGTGCATCAAAATTCAATCCTCCCTTTTTGAAGCCTCCCATCTCTAGTATTTCATACATGCAAAGAGTCGTTAAATACAGGTCTGTTGGAAATTGATCTGTGTCCCATCCCAGTAGCAGGTCACCCTGATTGGCATCAACAGAACCCAGCATCCCGTTTATTCTGGCAACTCTTAAATCATGTTGAAAAGTATGCCCTGCAAGTGTTGCATGGTTTGCTTCCACATTAAACTTAAAGTTTTTATCCAGGCCATACGATTTTAAAAAAGCCATTGAGGTAGCTACATCAAAGTCATATTGATGTTTTGTGGGCTCTTTTGGTTTTGGTTCAATTAAAAATTGACCGTCAAATCCTATTTCTTTTGCATAATCCACTGCCAGACTTAAAAAATATGCCATGTTATCCAGTTCCAGCTTCATATCTGTATTCAGTAGAGTTTCATAACCCTCTCTTCCTCCCCAAAATACATAATTTTCACCACCAAGCTCTTTTGTTACCTCTAAAGCCTTTTTCACCTGTGCTGCCGAATAAGCAAAAATATCAGCGTTGCAACTGGTTGAAGCACCGTGCATAAATCTGAATCTATAAAAAAGATTAGCCGTACCCCACAGAAGCTTAATCCCCGTGTCTGCCATCATCTTCTTTATTAAAGCTACTATAGCATCCAGGTTTTTGTTAGTCTCAGTAAGAGTGTTGCCTTCCGGGGCTATGTCTCTATCATGAAAACAAAAATATTCGATTCCTAATTTCTGCATAATTTCAAAAGCTGCATATACTTTCTCTTCTGCTCTTTTCATTGGATCAGAAGATTCATTCCAGGGACGAATAAAGGTTCCTTCCCCAAACTGATCCGTTCCGTCGGCGCATATTGTATGCCAGTAAGCCATAGAAAATTTTAGATGTTCTTTCATCCTCTTGCTGCCTACTATTTCATCAGCATTATATTGCCTGAAGCATAGCCCACTTTTTAACTTATCGTCTGTATATTCTATTTTTTTTACCTCTGGAAAATACTCTTTCATTTGATCCTCCATTCAATTTTGCAATTTTACTAATAAATCATAGTTTTTTATAAATTTTTAAGAACATTCTTTTTTAAAACCGCTCTTTAAGCATCGGTAAGTTCAGTTTTACCTAGTGAAATGTTTATTATTTTTACATAATCATAAGCTTTTATGGCACCCCTTAGCTTATCTAAACCTGAATCACGCCTTTCTGCTGAAAGTAGGTTATTCTAATCTATTTGATTTAACTCACTAATAATAGATAAAAAAAAACATATCTTCTGCTGAAAGAACAGAAAATCCATATGTTATTAAAACCAGTTTAAATATTATATTTATAAACTCATTCTGTCAACATGCTTTGCGATGCTTAAACAATCCTTCATCTTTTTTATATTTTATCACAAATCAGGATTAAAAATATTATTTCTTACAGTTATTTCAGATAAGAATTCCACATAAGATATAATTTCTTTTAAAAAATTATGGGCTCCAATAAAAATTTTCTTATAAAAGAATTTTTCACTAATTTGAGTAAATCAATCCATCGCCTTGACGAGTGTTACTGTTATAGGGAACAAAGGTTTTGTATTCGTCGAGATGTCGAGCATATCAGAAGCTTAAAAAAGCAAAAGAAGCTTTAGAAGTACCGGGTAAGAAAGCTTAATAACCTCATTATTCTATCAAGACCATCTTCAAGTCCCCATAAGTTATTATCATGGTGGTCTAAAAAATTAAATTTAGAAAGTAATTCATTGCCAGATCCTCTATTGCAATAAAAGGTTAACCTCTATATAATTTCATACACACGGGAGGATGAGTTCTTATGAAATTAGAGCTAATTGTGCCAGCTACCCAAGAAAACTTACTAAATCGAAAGAAGACACCATGCCAGCATCTTGGTCTAGCTATGGTTGCTGCCTTAACCCCACCAGAGGTCGAAGTCTCCGTAACTGATGAGAATGTCACAACTATTGATTACCAGAAGGAAATAGACTTAGTGGGAATCACGGTATTGACTATTACAGCGAAGCGCGCTTATGAAATTGCCGATACATTTAGGGCGAAAGGTATTAAGGTTATCTTGGGGGGTAGCCACCCCAGTGCTCTGCCCGAGGAGGCGAGCCAGCACGCCGATGCCATAGTAATTGGAGAAGCTGAAGGAATTTGGACAAATGTAATCGAAGATTTTAAGACAAATAGACTACAAAGGATTTACAGCCAGCATAAGCAGCCCAGCTTACTCAACTTGCCTTTCCCCCGGAGAGACTTATTCTCCAATAGAGCGTACTACTTCCAGAACACAATCTCAACCACCAGAGGCTGCCCCTATTCCTGCTCCTTCTGCTCAGTTACTTCATTCTTCGGCCATACTTATCGCT
>CAZLME010000048.1:0-10624 GCA_964560595.1 uncultured Actinomycetota bacterium | reverse complement strand
GAGCAGCTACTATCGTTTTTGACAATATTTTTGATCTTGAAAATTCTAATATTGCCGGGCATTATATCATAAAGAAGAAACTGAGTAGAGTTTGAGTTAAGTTTAAATTAATTTTTAAGTTGGATTTAGATTAAGAAAATATTATGAATAATACAAAATATGTAATAGGTGTTGATTTCGGAACAGATTCTGTAAGGGTAGTGATTGTAGACGTATCAAATGGTAAGGAAATATCATCATATATATCTAATTTTAAAAGATGGGCAGAGGGGAAATATTGCAGACCTGAAAAAAACCAGTTCCGCCAGCACCCTCTGGACCATGTCGAATCCCTTGAAGAGTCAATAACAGGCGCACTTAAAAATATTCCCGGGAATATAGGGGAAAATGTAATAGGCATAGGGGTAGATACAACGGGTTCCACCGCCGGACCAGTAGACAGGAATGGTACTGCGCTGGCCTTAAAAAAGGAGTTTTCTGAAAATCCAAACGCAATGTTTGTGATGTGGAAGGACCATACTCCAGTAGAAGAAGCAGAACTGATAAATAAAATAGCTAAATCCTGGGGAGGAGAAGATTATACCAGATATGAAGGGGGCGTATATTCTTCAGAATGGTTCTGGGCAAAGATCCTCCATATATTAAAGGAAGACAGTAAAGTAGGGGAAGCTGCTTTTTCATGGGTTGAGCATGCGGATTGGGTACCTGCTATTCTTACCGGTAATACAGACCCGCTTATGATGAAACGGAGCAGATGTGCGGCGGGCCATAAGGCAATGTGGCATGCTTCCTGGGGAGGATTGCCCCCTGAGGAATTCCTGAAGGCGGTATCTCCTCTGCTTTCAGGTTTAAGAGAAAAATTATTTACTGAAACGCACACCTCTGATAATTCTGCCGGGGGGCTGTCTTCCGAATGGGCAGCGAAACTTGATTTAAAAGAAGGTATTCCTGTAGCAGTCGGAGCCTATGATGCTCACATGGGAGCAGTTGGAGCAGGAATAAATCCGGGAACTTTTGTAAAAATAATCGGAACCTCATGCTGTGATATAGCGGTAAGCCCTAAAGATGAAATCGGGGGAAAACTGGTATCCGGTATATGCGGTCAGGTAGATGGCTCCGTAATACCGGGTATGATAGGATTGGAAGCCGGTCAATCTGCTTATGGAGATATATACGCCTGGTTCCGGGACATCATTTCCTGGCCCCTTGAAAATCTGCTTTCCGGCACCCTTGATGAAAAGGAAATAAAAAGTGCTGTTGATTCTGTTTTACCCGCACTTACTAAAGAAGCTTCCAGGATCAATGCTGGAGAAAGCAGTTTGATTGCTCTGGACTGGTTAAACGGAAGAAGGACCCCTTATGCAGACCAGAAGCTTAAAGGAGCAATTTTAGGTATCACTCTTGGGGTTAATACCCCAAAAATATTCAGAGCATTGATCGAGGCCACAGCTTTTGGAGCAAAAGCCATTATAGAGAGATTTAGAGAGGAAGATATTGCCATAAATGAAGTTGTAGCTATTGGCGGGATTCCCAAAAAATCAACACTGGTAGTACAGGTATTATCAGATGTTCTGGATATGCCCGTAAAGGTAACGAAGTCGGAACAATCTGTAGCACTGGGAGCTGCCATGTTTGGAGCCGTCTCAGCCGGTTACTACTTATCGATAAAAGAAGCCCAGGAAAATATGAAATCAGGATTTGAGACTATTTACAAACCTGACAGGAAAAACAACTCTATCTATAAGGATCTGTATAAAAGATATAAAAAACTGGGGAATATGCTGGAGGATGAGCTAAGAAAGTGAGTATTATAAAACTAAAAAAAGAAGTATGTAAAGCCAATATTGAACTTTACAAGAGCGGCCTGGTCACTTCTACGTTTGGCAATGTGTCGGGAATTGATAGGGAGAAATCCCTTGTGGCCATAAAACCAAGCGGCATATCTTATAGCAAACTTACTTATAGAGATATTGTACTGGTAGACCTTGACGGAAATAAAGTAGAGGGGGAACTAAACCCTTCATCTGATATGAAGACTCATTTGGAGCTTTATAAAAATTTTTCCGGTATTGGAGGGGTGGCCCACACTCATTCAACCTTTGCTACTGCCTGGGCTCAATCTGGTAAAGCCATGCCCTGCTTTGGTACAACACATGCAGACTTTTTTTACGGGGAGATACCCTGCACCGCAATTATAAGTAATGGTAGTATAGTAAAAGACTATGAGCTGGAAACAGGGAAGCTGATCGTGAATACCTTTAGAGCTATAGATTATCATTGCATAAAAGCGGTACTGGTTGCGTGTCATGGGCCTTTCAGCTGGGGAGATGATGCAGGGGAAGCCGTAAAAATTAGTATAGCTTTGGAAGACATTGCAAAAACTGCATTGTATTCAATAATAATTAACCCGCAGCTTAATAATATAAAAAAAAGTCTGCTTGATAAGCATTATTTGAGAAAACATGGAAAAAATGCTTATTACGGGCAGAAAAAGAATTAAGAAAACAATAAAATAATATAAAAACTGGCATAATAGGCGGCAATTATATTGACCACTTCATTTTATAAAGCAACTGCCACTGGTTTTTTAATAAAAAATATCCCCTTTTTTTACATAATAAATAATAGTCTGCTTGACAGCTATTTTTTGTTGGTTTAAACATATAGAATGAAAGCCATATTTATAATATAATTAAATGAAATTTATATTTATTAATGAAGTTAAGAAAAATATGCGCAAAAAAATCTACAGGTTTAAAAGGATTACATTTCAGAGATTATTAATACTATTTATTATAATCCTGCCATTCTTATTATTCACAGTGTCCTGTGAAGTATTTAGCTCCGGGGCAGAAAGAGAAAACGGACAGGTTGAGGAGGACGTAAAGGAAAGCCCCGATAATGAATCAATGGATGTAGAAAAACAGGACGTAAACATTACATTATGGGACTACCTGGATCCAAAAGGAAGACTTGCTTTGATGGAAAGCACAGGCAATTTTATGAACAGGAACAGTCATATTAAAATCAATGTAAAACATTTCAGAAGTCAGGAGGAGCTGGAAGACCAATTTGAAGCCGCAAGTCTTGCCGGTGCAGGGCCTGAATTGATTTTACTGAATTTTGATGGAGTGCAGAAGCTTGTTCCCCAGAATGTGGTAAAAGAAATAACAAGTGAAATAATAAGAGCAGCAGACTATTCCTTATTCCTTGACGGACTTGTAGAAATTTCTCAGTATAATGGCGTAAAATATATTATTCCCTTTAGAAGTTTTGATTTTTTAGTGCTCCTGTACAATAAGGAATTTGTAGAAGAACCTCCGGAAAGCTTTGAAGAGATGATAGAATACTGCAATGAAGTGAATAATTTTAATCAGGGGATTTATGGGTTTTTACTGAATAATAACGCAGCTGACTGGATTATACCTTTTATAGGGGGATACGAAGATTGGATTGTTGACTACAGCTCTAATTCCCTGACTTTGTCCAGCCAGGCAACTATAAGGGCAATGGAATTTTTAGATAATCTTTATAATCAGGAGAAAATATTGCCTTCTAACATTGAGTATAGTGAAATAAAAGGGTTATTCAAGAGTGGAAATGTTCATATGATTATAGATAATATAAATATGGTAGAGGAATACAGAGAAGCAGGACTGGACATAGGCGTGGCGAAAATACCCCGTGCTTTGCAGAGCTATAAAAATCCAACACCTTTAATTTCGGGTACCGGTTTTATTATAAACATAAATTGTTACGGAAATGAACTGAAAGCTGTAAACGAATTCATAAAGTATATGCTGACAGAGGAAGTACAGATTGAGTGGACTTCAAGCACCGATACTTTTCCGGTTTTAAAGAATATTGACGAAAATTCTCTGATTAAAAATAATGATATAATTTTAAACGCTTTTCAACAGGCAAAACTGTGCAGGGGCAAACCATATGAGAAACTTATCATGGTAATAAGGAATGCCATAAGAGATAACGCAAAGAGTGTTATTTCCGGAGACATGCTTCCTGAAGACGCTGCATTAAAGATACAGGAAGATGCGTTGAGACTGAGATCCGGTGATGCTGGTGTTGAAGAAATTGAAGGGGTGGAAGAAACCGGAGAAATTAAAGAAACAGAAGAAGCAGAGTAAACACCTATCTTTTTTATGTTAAGGAGAATATGAAATGAATGGAGATAGCGGATTTAAGTCTTTTTTTATAAAAGGCCTGGTCATAGTGTTGGTGGCCATAATATTTCTTGTCATGGGAGGAGCGCTTACACTGGGAATCCTGGCTGCGGTAAACAGGATTTCTCCATCTGAACTAATAAGAGGGGGGATTACCGGAAGGGAGCAGGCTGACAGTGAAGAAGAGCCTGCCGGTGAGGAGCAAAATAATGAAAACGGAGTATCTACGGAAAGTGAGGCATCTGTAAAAGAAGAAGCAGGCCAGGACAGCGATGGATTGCTTCTCAGGAATTTTAATAATGCGATAAGCGAAATTGTGGAAAGGGTAACACCGTCGGTGGTAAATATCAGAGTAACTATACAAACGCAGGATTTTCTTGGGCAAACCTACGAACAGGAAGGGGTAGGCTCGGGAGTGATTTATACAGAAGACGGCTATATTATAACCAACAATCACGTGGCCGGCGATGCGGATAAACTAGTCGTTACTTTATACGATAGCAGTGAGTATCCGGCGGTACTTATCGGAGCAGATGAGAATACGGATGTTGCGGTAATAAAAATAGAAGCAGATAATCTAAAAGCTGCGGCTTTTGAATCTATAGATAACGTAAAAGTGGGCGATCTTGTAATTGCAGCAGGGAGCCCTTTTGGGCTTCAGCAGACCGTAACTATGGGAGTAATAAGTGCAAAAGGCAGGGATATTTCAGTTTCACAGGAAACACTTCCAATGGTTAGTCTCATACAGACAGATGCTGCTATAAACCAGGGGAACAGCGGAGGGCCGCTGATAAATTCGGACGGTAAGGTAATAGGTATTAATACTATAATACTTTCTCCATCCGGTGCAAGTGCGGGAATTGGATTTGCAATTCCAAGCGATACTGTTGTAAATATCGCGGAGCAAATCATAGAATATGGCAAAGCAATGATTCCTTATCTGGGCATAGCAATGGCGGAGAATGAAACGGATATAGCCGGAGCATATATCAGCAATGTTACTGAAGGTTATCCTGCAGAGAAAGCCGGGATAAAACCCGGCGATATAATTACCGAATTTGATAGCGTTAAGGTACAGGATCCTTTAGAGTTGATGGCACAGATATTGAGGCATAATGTGGGAGATTCAGTAAATACAAAAATATATAGAAACGGCCAGTATCTGGATATTACACTGGAATTGGTAGAGAGCCCGCTTACGGAGACTGTAAAATAGGTAAAATAAATAAGCGGCTTTAAGAAGAGGGGAATTTTGGATAAAAATAATTACGGGAATAGGCCCCGGGAGACAGACGAAAGGGTTCTGGTTGCAAAGTCAAAAAAGGGAGACAGGGCTGCTTTTGAAGGGCTGGTAAAGCAATTTTCAAAGTATGTATATACCACCGCCTTTTTCATATTAAGGGACACCCACGAAGCAGAGGATGTAAGCCAGGAAGTATTCGTAAAAGTATATCTTTCAATAAAGGGTTTCAGGGGTCTTTCCAGTTTTAAAACATGGATAAGAAAGCTTACGGTAAACACCTGCATTGATAAATTAAGGCTTCATTCAAAAACAAAAGATAAAAAGGTAAGCCTGGAAAAAATAACCGAAGAATATGAGGTAGTTTTTACGAGATTTAGCCAGAGTCTTGAAAAAAGCTATTTCAATAAAGAAACGGTAAAAGAAGTCTTAAAAATCATGGTAAATCTTGATGAAAGTTACAGGATACCATTAATTTTAAGGGATCTCCAGGATTATAGCTACAGAGAAATATCCGAATTGACAGGAAAACCTATAGGAACCGTAAAGACCAATATTCACCGTGCCAGGAAAATGATAAAGGATAAACTGAAAGCATAAGTATTGATAAATATAATAGAATTTAAAATGAAACAAAAAGAAATAATTTGAATCTATTATATTGTAGTTTCAAATAGGTTTTATGATTTTAATTATAAAAAGCTATGAATGATATTGATGAATATTTAAAAATTGCCAGGAACACAGTTATAAAACCGTCCGGCAACATAGAGGAAAAAATAATAAACAGGATATCTCATATAGACAGTAAAGATAAAAGCCTGCTTGATGATAGTTTTCTGGATTTTTTTAAGAAAAGCAATTCGCGGCTTTATCTTGCCATTGAAAAAATAAAGAATAATCCCGGAGCTTTTACAATCACTGTCATAACGGCGATTTCCATTTTTATTTTTCTAATTTTTATCGGTAAAATACTTTCAGACGCAGAAAAAACCGGCGGGGACAGAAGCCGGCTATCTTCTCCTGAAGACGAGGCTTAAAAGAAATAGAGCTATGATAATAATCCAGAACCATGGATTAATCAGCAGGTTCCTTATTGGTTCATATCCTATTCTTCCAAAAGCTGTTTCAAGAATATTCTCCAGCCAGTTATATGTGTTTATGAAGAAAGATTTTATATTCTCTGTCGTAAAGATATTTTTTATTACTTCCATATTGTATAAATTCTATCGTTTATTTATTTAATTGTAAAATTTGACAGAAAATAAAAAATTTCTTAATGTTTACACAGGTTTTATTAAATCAGTGAAAGAAGCAAAATGCATAGAAACAGAATAATATTTTTACTTCTAATTCTGTTTTTATTTCTCACCAATACCGGATGTAATCTGAATGCCAAGGATATAACCGGCAGGGACTCATATGCTGATAATGGCGGAAGCAGTATTGAAGATAAGAAATATTCAAACAATAAAACCCTGGGAAGCGAGACAGCCGGAAATATCCTGCCGGTAGCCATCATAAAAACATACCAGAGTGGTTCGGGCGGAGATTTTTTTACAGTGGGAAATCCAGTGTATTTTTCTGCTGAGAATTCTGTCGACGCTGATAATGACGCCCTAAGCTTCCAGTGGCAGATAGGGAATATGAATATAATGGCCGGAGAAGAAATTTCTTATATTTTTGATGAGCCGGGAGTATATGTTATAGCTCTTATGGCTAGTGATGGAAAAGACACAGTAAAGGTTTCAGAAAAAATCTATCTGGCAGAACATGACAGTCATTTTTTAATTAAAAAATCTCACGAAGCAACGGTTGATATGGAATATATTATTACCAATAATGGCCCGGCCGATATAGAAGATGTAATATGTCTGCTTCAGATCCCTCAAACATACCAGCCATTTCAAATTATAAAGGGCTATAAATCCAATTACGGCAAAGCTGACGAATTATACAGCGATGATTATAATGTAATTGCCAGATTTAATTTAGGCAATCTTTCAGCCGGAGAATCTGCTAGAGCTTATATAAGTTGTGATGCTGTATTGTCTGAATATGAGTATGAAAGGATTGAAGATAAAATATTATCATATGACCCTGCAGACAGAGACTTATCCCTTTATACAAAAGATGAATATTATATAAATAGTAATTCCAGGCAGATACGGTCGGTAATAGATACAGTGATAGGTGAAGAAACAATCCCGATAAAAATAGCTGAAAAGTTATATAATTATGTGGCAAATAGAATGGTATATGACGAAGGGAGATTAACCGGTGGGGAGAACAGATATTCTTACGCTTCGGAAATACTACAGAGCGGGAAGGGAGTATGTACCGATTATTCCATTTTATACACAACTTTGTGCAGGGCTGCGGGAATCCCTGCAAAATTTGTACAGGGCATACCGGTATTCAGCATATTAACAGAAGGAGGAGGCAGTCTCCCGTATGGACATGCATGGGTGGAGATAAAGCTCCCCGTATATGGGTGGGTACCGATAGACATAACAACAGAAAGTGGATTTATGGCTTATAACTATTGTCTTAATATGGAGACCTATAAGGGGTCCGGAGTATTTTACAGAAGTCTTTCAGTTGATAGTCTGGATTGCTATCCTTCCGGATTTTATTATTCCTGGAAAGGAAATATTGAGCCGGATGTGACAAGAGAAACAATAAATAGTGTTAGCGGATTAAATCAGGGGAGTTTAGCAGTAGTATCCGAAAGTGAATTTTTAGATAAAGTTGGAGACATGCTATCTGAGTATAGCACCTCAATAAACCATTTCAATTCCCTGCATGTTGAGAGCTGGATATATAATGATCCAAATGAGATTTCAATAGAAGAAGCTTTTCTTTTAAGATTGGTGGAACTGTCTGGAGAATTGGAAAGAATTAGTTACCCGGAAAGCTATACAGCGGATAGGAACAGTCTTGTAGAAATATCAAATAAAATCAATTTGCATAAAGAAACGCAAATAGAATGCATGAAAGATAATAATTATGACTGCAGTATAAATGAAAACACTTTATTCATCAGTTTTTTAAATGAATTGTTTGATTATTACAACAATATGATACAAAGATTTAACTGGAGATATTAGAAGAAATGATATTAGTTCAAAGAATATTATTTGGGCTTGCCCTAATTATGGCGGTAATTGCAATTATTTATCTGGTTTCGGCTGTATATAAATTTTTTACTCAGTCTTATGAAGTATATCACTCAAAAAAAGAGATTACAGTAACTCCTTTTGATATAAAATTGTATTTTGAAGAAATTGTATTCAAATCATCTGATGGAACAAATATTTCCGGCTGGTTTATTCCGGCGGGAAAAAGAAAGGAGATTGTATTATTTTTACATGGGAATGGCGGAAATATCTCAAAAAGGATTGCTTTGATAGATTATTTTAATAGACAGATAGGACTGCCGGTTTTTATAATTGATTATCGCGGTTATGGCAAGAGCGAAGGCACTCCGACTGAGGAGGGGACCTATCTGGATGCCGCTGCCGCCTGGGAATATCTAACAGGTTCAAGAAAAATAAAGCCTGAAAATATTATAATATACGGACGGTCCCTGGGCGGTTCCATAGCAGCAGAACTGGCGGGAAAAGTAAAGAGTAGGCTCCTTATACTGGATTCAACCTTTACTTCGATGAAGGATATTGCAGCAGAAACATATCCTTATCTTCCTGTAAGGAAATTTTTTAAATTTAATTATTCTACTATTGATTGTTTGAAGAAAGTATCATGTCCTGTGTTAATAATACACAGTACGGGAGATGATTATATCCCGTTTTCACATGCAGTAAAGTTATATAATGCCGCAAACAAACCAAAGCATTTTTTAAAAATAGAGGGCACCCATAAAAACAATTATATAAAATCAAAGCAGGTTTTTATTGAAGGCATAAAATCTTTTATATCAGAATACCGGAAAAGTTAGGAAATTTCTTTTTTCATATATATCCAGTCCCGGTAACCGGTGTATTTTTCCATTATACTTGAGGATCTTTTTATAACCGCATTGAAACCGGATTTTTTATACAGACTGAAAGCATTGTTATTTTTAGCAGCGACCCAGAGCGTCAGAGCGCTTTTCCTGTTTTTTCTGGCAAAATCCTCTATAAATGAAAGCATTTTTTCTGCCACGCCTTTTCTTCTGTGATTTGGTTCAACCGCAACAGTATCAATATATATGGTTCCGGAATTCAGCCTTGGAATTTCAATTGTGGTTATTATAAATGCCCATAAACCTTTTAGAAACCCAAGGTATTTAATATAAGTCCGGAAATCCCTGATATATCTCTTTATATTTTCCCTGGTTATAATCTCAACAATTCCAACTGTTTTATTTTCCAATCTGGCAACATAGCGTCCCCCATTATTAATGTTTCTCATGATTTCTGGTCTGATAATATTAAGGGCGGCCTCTTTATTGTTGCCGAATACAGGCATGATTTTTTCAAAGAAAGCTTCAAACATTATTTTAAGGTAATTATCCAGATCGTCTGATTTTAATCTGGTTATGCTGATGCTGCAGTGATTGTTAATTGTATTTTCCGTACTTTTCATCTAACGGCCTTTTTTATAAAGAAGTTCACGGGCTTTTATAAAGTTCTCCCGGGAAGTTAAAAGCTTTACCCCCCTTAAGGTCTGCAGTGAAGGCATATTCTGCCCGGCGTCATCCGAAAAAATTTCGCTTTTTATACCGGCGCTTTCAAGGTAGCTTCTGGCTATTTCGGCTTCTATCCTTGAATTAAAAATCTTAATTGTGGACATATTTTTCATTTTTTTTACTTAATGATGATGTACTGCAATAATTATAATGGAATTTTACCGGTTAAGCCAGATAAAGCTAAATTAGGAAAATGAATGGAAAATCAAGCTCCGGTGCCTGAATCAAACATATAATCGGGCGGGAGCGGTGAGACATAATTTTTATTTGAAGAATTAGTATCTATGATATACACTGATTTAAGACTCGGCTGATAAAAATTTCTATTAACAGTTTAAAGGAAAATAGTTAATAATAAATAAGAGTTTTATTTTGGAAATCATAAATAAAAAAAGAATACCGGAAATCTCATGATAGAAAAATCACTTTTATTAAAAGTATTCGAAGCTGCCGGCATGCAGAGATGGAATGACCAGATCCGCACAATAGAATTTACAGAGCTTGATAAACAGG
>CAZLME010000047.1:0-11108 GCA_964560595.1 uncultured Actinomycetota bacterium | reverse complement strand
TCAAATATTTAAGAAGGATATTCCTTGTAAGGGATTGCATGAAAGCCCGCCCTGGAAAAGGTGCAAATGTACCGTGCCTTAATTATTATATTAAATTATGTACTGCACCATGTACCGGTAACATTACACGGGAGGAATATCATAAGAATATTGAACTTATAATTTTATTCCTCAGGGGGAAAGACAGTACAGTTATTGATAAATTAAATTCTGAAATGGTGTATTTTTCAGAAAAAAAAGAATTTGAAAAAGCGGTAGAGATAAGAAATAGGATGGAAAGTATAAATAAATTATATAAAAATCAAAAAATATTTTTTTCTGGCGGCAGTAAATGGGATTTTATATCTGTTATAAAGGATATAAACAGTGCGGTTATAAGTCTGTTTACGTATAGATCGGGCACACTGTCAGTAATAAGTAATTTTACGATAAATAATACTCAATATCTTAAAGAAGAAGAAATTTTATCCGCTTTTATCAGGGAGTATTATGCAAATATGGACGATATCCCCGATAGGATTTTCTGCAAAGTCAGAGTAAAAAATGAAGGACTAATATCAAAGTGGCTGGCTGTAAAGACAGGAAGGAAGGTTGAGTTTTCAGTCCCAAAGATCGGGGAGAAGAAAAAAATTATGGAAATGGTAATAAGGAATTCAGTTTTATATCTGGAGAAAAAAAAGTTTGAGAAAGATATCGGGAAAAATCAAATTTATAAAGATTTGATAAGGCTTAAAAAATTACTTGGACTTATAAACATTCCAGTAAGGATAGAATGTTTTGATATTTCCAATCTAAAAGATTCTTTTCCAGTGGGTTCAATGTCGGCAGCATTAAACGGTAAACTTATAAATAGCAATTACAGGCAGTTTAAAATAAAAACAGTGGCAGGCCAGGACGACTGCAGGATGATTGCCGAAATTATAACAAGGAGGTTGGGATCTTTTAAAAAAAGGTATACTGAAGATAAAAATATGGAAAAAGATGATAGCTTTTCAGAAAAGCCAGATTTAATTGTAATCGATGGAGGGAAAGCTCAATATAATACCGTAAAGAGAATACTGGATGAAAAGAAAATAAATAATATTGATATAATAAGCATTGCAAAAAAAGAGGAAATAATATTTTGTGATAAGTATCCTGACGGAATCAGGCTTAAATTAAACGATAGCAGCATCAGGATTTTAATTAAAGTTAGAGATGAAGCCCACCGGTTTGCAGTAAAGTATCACAGAAAATTGAGGGGTAGAGATATGTTTAATTCCAGGCTTGACGGCATAAAGGGTATTGGAGAAAAAAAGAAGAGAATTATTCTTGAAAGTGTAAGTTCAATTGAAGAATTAAAGAGTATGACTGAAGAAGATTTAATTAAGATAAAAGGATTAAGTCATAAAGATGCAGTAAATATATACAGCAGTATTCATGGAAAAGGACTAAGGTGATTTTTTTGTTAAGATGGGCCCTGGATTGGGCAATACTTACTTTTTCGATTACAGTTGTATCGTATTTCTTACCCTTCATCCATATATCGGGAGATACTACATGGGATAGAATTAAAATCGCTTTTATAGCCGGTCTGCTTCTGGGTTTATTTAATTTACTGATTAAACCCATTGTCAGAATTCTAACGCTTCCAATTAATATCTTAACTCTTGGACTTTTTAATATTGTTATAAATGCGGGTATGCTGTGGATAGTAGATTTAATTATAAAAGAGCTGGAAATAGAAGGATTCTGGGGATATGTCTGGGGCACTCTTGTTATAAGCATTATAAATATTGTTGTTTCAAAAATTATTTTTTTTAGGGAAAAAAGGGAAAATTAGTATTTTAAAATAGTAATAAACAAAATAAGGTAAAAAAGGTGAAAAATTAAAAGATTGGAAACCCTGAATATTTTTTTTATTATATATTTACATATTGTTATATACTTAACCTGTGATTTAAATTAGATTAATGGTATTCCTGACAGGGATTCAGTTATTTAAAGATAGGAAAATATGATAGCAAAAAAAGAAAAGATAAAAGATAGAATAAAAATTGTTATAATTACAGGATTATCGGGGGCAGGCAAAACAGAAGCGCTCAAGTACTTCGAAGATGCCGGTTATTATTGTATAGATAATTTGCCGGCTCATCTAATGTTAAATCTTATTGATTATTTTTCTGTTGTAGACAGGAATATTAATAATATTGCTCTTGCCATAGATTTAAGGAGCGGGTATTTTTTTGATGAAATCTATAAAACACTGGAGGAACTCAATAAGAGGAAAATAGGATACAGGATTTTATTCCTGGAAGCTTCTAAAAGCGAAATAATAAAAAGGTATTCGCTAACCAGGAGAAAACATCCTCTTGTAGAGGATGGTAATCTTGCTTACGGAATTGAAAAAGAGGTTGAAAAAATGAGTAGGTTGAAGGAATTAGCCGATGTCGTAATTGATACCTCGCTATTGAACTCAAAAGAGTTAAGGATGTCTATAACAGACCGTATGATGGAAGATACGGAAAAGGGGAAACTCTTACAGATATCGATTATTTCATTCGGTTATAAATATGGTGTACCCGAAAGTATGGATATTGTAATGGACGTAAGATTCCTTCCCAATCCATTCTATGATGACATACTGAAAGATTTAGATGGGAGAGATGACAGGGTGATTGATTTTGTTGCATGCAGGGAAGAAACAAAAGAATTTATAAGTATTTTTGAGAAATTACTGACTTTTTTAATACCTAATTATATTGCTGAAGGCAAAAGTTATTTAGGGATAGGTATAGGTTGTACAGGAGGCAAACATAGATCGGTAGTAATATCAGATAAAATATATAAATACCTGAAATCAGAAGATTATTCTATAGGAATATTCCACAGGGATATTGACAGGGATAATCAGTATTAAAACAGATGTTTCAGTCTGCGTTTATTTAAAATCTATTAAGAAACAGACATTTTTATATAAAAATATGCTTTATTGATTTATTTAAATTTGTTAAAATTACACGATTTAATTTAATAGAAGTACTATATAGGTAAAATATAAATATAATTTTAAAAATCAAATATACAAATGTCTATATTTAAAAAAGGAGGAATGAAATGGCAATAAAAGTAGGAATTAATGGATTTGGAAGAATAGGAAGGCAGTTTTTAAGGGCAAAGTTAAAGTATGACAAGGATAATAGTATTGATATTGCAGGCATTAATGATCTTTTTGACCCAAAAATTCTCGCGCATCTTCTGAAATATGATTCAGTATACGGAATATTAGATACAGAAGTTAAAGCCGGAAATGACTATATAGAAGTGGGCGGCGAAAAAATTAAAATTACTTCCATGAAAGATCCGGAAATGCTTCCCTGGAATGAACTAGGTGTTGATGTTGCTTTAGAATCAACGGGAATTTTTAGAGACAGGGAAAGTGCCGGAAAACACCTAAAAGCAGGAGCAAAAAAAGTAATAGTATCGGCACCATGCAAGAAGGATGGCGCAGACATAACTATGGTGCTGGGGGTAAATAACGAGAGCTATGATAAGGAAAAACATAATATAATTTCAAATGCCTCCTGTACAACTAACGCGCTCGCGCCTCTTTGTAAGGTACTTCACGAAAATTTTGTAATAAAAAGCGGCATTATGACAACCATACATGCCTACACGAATGACCAAAAAATTCTCGACTTACCTCATAAGGATTTAAGAAGAGCCAGAGCGGCTGCTTTATCAGCCATACCTACATCTACGGGTGCTGCCAGTGCAATCGGTCTGGTGATTCCGGAGTTAAACGGTAAAATGGATGGTCTGGCAGTAAGAATACCGATACCCGTAGGTTCACTGGTTGACCTGACTGTAGAAATAGAAAAAGATTGTTCTGTTGATGATATAAATAATGCTTTCAAGGCTGCATCACTGGAACCGGGATTCAAAGGAATTTTAAAGTACTGTGAGGATCCTATTGTATCTGTGGATGTTGTAGGTGATTCTTATTCAACAATTTTTGATTCTTTAAGTACCATAAAGAAGGATAATCTTGTTAAGGTTTTATCGTGGTACGACAATGAATGGGGATATTCAAGCAGGTTATATGACCTGGTGAATTATATTATGAAATAATTGGTAATAATAAATTTAGACGGTAAATAACCGGGGTATTAAAAACCCCGGTTATTTATGAGATAAGGTTTTGGTGGTTAAAATGTTTAATAAAAAAACAGTAGAAGATATAGAAGTCAGAAATAAAAAAGTGCTTGTAAGGGTGGATTATAATGTTCCCCTGGATGATGATTTGAATATTACTGATGACACCCGGATTAGATTGTCCTTACCAACGATTGATTATCTTATCAAAAATGAAGCTAAAATTATTTTAATGTCACATCTCGGCAGGCCGAAAGATACTCCCGAGGATAGATTCAGGCTGGACCCTGTTGCAAAAAGACTTGGTGAATTAACAGGTAAGGAAGTTAAAAAATTTGACCGGATTTTTTCAAATGAGATTAAAGAATATATAGATGGCAAAATGAGTTATGGTGGAATCATAATGCTTGAAAACCTTAGATTTGATCCGGGAGAAAAAGCAAATGACAGCGAATTCTCAAAATCACTTGCTTCCCTGGCAGATGTTTATGTAAACGATGCTTTTGGAGCTGCACACAGAGCCCATGCATCTGTCGAAGGTGTAACTCACTATCTTCCGGCAGTGGCTGGTTTTTTAATGAAGAAAGAAGTTGAAGCTTTAACATCTCTTCTGGAATCACCAAAAAGACCATTTTTGACAATTCTTGGCGGGGCTAAAGTTTCTGATAAAATTAAGGTCATAGAAAACCTGCTGGGTAAAGTTGATAGTTTAATACTCGGCGGAGGAATGACATATACATTTTTAAAAGCTCAGGGGTATGAAATAGGTAAATCAATTTGCGAAGAAGATCAGATAGATTTTGCCAGAGATATGCTTGTTCTCGCTAAAAAAAATAATGTCAATCTTTTATTACCCGTAGATATAGTGGTTGCAAAAGAATTTGACAGTGAGGCGGAAAGACAATCGGTATCTATACAATCTATACCGGCAGATTGGATGGGAATGGATATGGGAAATAAAAGTATCGAATTGTTTAAAAAAGAAATTTCTAAAGCCGGTACTATTTTCTGGAACGGACCTGTTGGCGTTTTTGAATGGAATAATTTCGCAGAAGGAACCAGGCGTATTGCATGTGCAGTTGCCGAAAGTTCAGCAGTCACGGTTGCAGGCGGAGGAGATACGCTTGCAGCATTAAAAAAGTATGATCTGTCCTCAAAATTTTCGCATGTCTCGAGTGGGGGCGGAGCTGCCATGGAACTTCTGGAAGGCAAAGAGTTGCCGGGCGTGGCATCTCTTATGGATAAATAATCTAAATTTTTATAAATTAACATGAAAGGAATTATATAATGAGGATGCCTTTTATAGCCGGAAACTGGAAAATGAATTTGACCCATATTCAGGCAGTAAAATTTATGCAGGATCTCGGGTATACATATAAAAACAAAAATAATTGTGAAGTTGCAGTATGCCCTCCCACAACAGCTTTAAAAAGTGTGAAAACCCTAATAGACGGAGATAATCTTAATATAAAACTGGGTGCACAAAATATGTATTATGAGTCTTCTGGCGCTTTTACCGGTGAAATTTCTCCGGAAATGCTGAAAGCGCTGGATGTTGAATATGTAATAATTGGCCATAGCGAAAGAAGGCAATATTTTAATGAGACTAATGAAATCGTAAATAAAAAAATCAGTGCCGCTTTTAAAATTGGCCTAAAACCGATTATGTGCATAGGAGAATCACTGGATATAAGAGAAAGCGGTAAAGCAGAAGAATTTGTTATCAATCAGCTTGTGGAGTGTCTTGCAGGGATTGGTGAGGAGAATATTAATGATCTTACCATAGCATATGAACCCATATGGGCTATAGGTACAGGCAAGACTGCAACATCGGAAGATGCTAACGATATGTGCAGGGCTATAAGAAGCAAGACTGGAGAGCTTTACGGTAATAAAACTTCCGAAATCTTGAGAATCCTATATGGTGGAAGTGTAAAACCCTCTAATATGGCAGAGCTCATGAACATGCCGGATATTGATGGGGCATTGGTCGGCGGAGCAAGTTTGAAAGTGGATGATTTTACCGCAATAATCAATTATTAAAATTATAGTGAAAGGCAGATGCAGAATTAGAAGACAAGTTTGCTTAATAATATTAGATGGCTGGGGTCTTTCTGAAAAGGTCGAAGGCAACGCCATAAAAATGGCTAAAACCCCTAATATAGATAATTATTATAAAATTTATCCCCATATAAGATTAAATGCTTCAGGGGAATCGGTAGGGCTTCCGGAAGGCCAGATGGGTAATTCAGAAGTAGGCCACCTCAATATAGGAGCCGGCAGAATCGTATACCAGGAATTTACAAGAATAAACAAAGAGATCAGGGAAGGTACTTTTTTTGAAAATAATGTGCTGCTTAATGCTGTTAACAATGTAAGAAAAAAGGGCAGCAGTCTGCACCTGATGGGGCTTATATCTGATGGCGGAGTTCACAGTCATATCAAACATCTCAAGGCATTGATTGATCTATCCGTAACGAACAAAATAAAAAATTTATATATACATGCTTTTCTTGATGGAAGGGACGTCCCACCAAGGAGTGCCGTTCCTTTTTTAAATGGAGTAGATGATTATTTAAAGAAGAAAGGAACCGGAGAAATTGCTACAGTAAGCGGTAGATACTACAGTATGGACCGTGATAATAGATGGGAAAGGGTCAAGAAAAGTTATGATGCCCTGGTATATAGAAAAGGAAATGAATTTAAAACAGCTTCAGAGGTTGTTGAAGCATCCTACATAGATAATATAGATGATGAATTTGTGGTACCTTCTTTAGTCAAATGCAAAGATGAAGAGAAAGCAAAAATTAAATCAGGTGATTCTATAATATTTTTTAATTTCAGGCCGGACAGGGCACGGCAGCTTACCAGGGCATTAATAAGCGGTGAAGAGTTTGATAAATTTGACAGGGGAAAGCAGCCGCCTGAAGTTTACTTTACCTGCATGACACAATATGATAAGGAATTTAATACTCCTGTAGCATTTCCACCCGTAAAAATAGTAAATACAATGGGAGAAGTTTTATCTGAAAATAAACTGAAACAATTAAGAATTGCCGAAACCGAGAAATATGCTCACGTTACATTTTTTTTTAATGGCGGCATTGAAAAACCTTACGAAGGTGAAGACAGGATACTGATTCCATCGCCCAAAGTTTCAACTTATGATTTAAAGCCTGAAATGAGTGCATTTGAAGTCACCGATACTGTAATAAGTAAGATTAAATTAAAAAAATATAATGTAATTATATTAAATTATGCAAATCCTGATATGGTCGGTCATACGGGACGTATTGATGCAGCAGTAAAAGCGGTAGAAGCGGTAGATAAATGTGTGAGCAGGGTGGTGGAGGAATTAAATAAAAACGGAGGACTGGCCATAATCACAGCAGATCACGGTAATGTAGAAGAAATGCTCAGCTGTGAAGGTATGGTGGTAACTGCTCACTCCATATCACCCGTGCCTCTTATACTCTGTGATTCAAAAATAAAACTGAAAAACGATAATGGAAATTTTAAGTTAAGTGATATTGCACCTACGATACTGGAAATTTTAAAAGTAAAAAAACCTGAAGAAATGACAGGGCAGTCTGTTCTATACGTGTAAATTCTGTTTTAGCAATGGGTTATTTATGTGATATCCATTATGGGTGTTGTTTTAAAAACTGTTTTTCTGATAAAATATATAAGTTTAAAGTCAGTATAAATTTTATTATTAAATTTTTGGAGGAATTAGAGGAAGTATAATATGGGTTCTGTTTTACTTAATATTACATTTACTGTTCATATCATTGCCAGCGTGGGGTTGATACTCTTGATTCTCCTGCATGCAGGAAGGGGAGGCGGAATTTCGGGTTTATTCTCCGGTATGGTGGAGACTTTTGACGGCACGGGAATTGTGGAAAAGAATCTTGATAGAATTACCATTATACTGGGCCTGGTTTTTATGGCTACAACTATAATTTTATTTATTTTATTATAAATTACCGAAATTGCAGGGTAGTATTCCAAAAGAAAAATGGGCTTTAGAGAAGAAAATCCTGCAATATATTTTTTGATAAAAAGGATTTGCTCAAAGTAAATCTCAAAACACTTCATGAGTGCAGGGGCAACAGGATTTCTATGATTTTTCAGGATTCAATGGTTTCTTTAAATGCTGTATATTAAAAAAAACAAAATAACAGTTTTATTTATATTAGCAATTTTAATATATATGAGTATTTATTTATACTCATGTGAAAATGATGATCTGGGATTGCTTTCTATGGTAGATGATGAAAGCGGAATTAGTTATAAAGACACTACTGTTAATGAACCGGTTATAGAAAGTAAGGAATTTTTTCTGGAGCTAAAAGAAAAACAGTTAAATAAAAATCCTTTAAATGATATTAATATTAGAAAAGCAATATTTTATGCAATAGATAGAAAGAGGATTGTTAATGAACTGTATGGTGAATACAATCAGGTACTTAACAGTTTATTTCCGGAAGATTCCCATTATTACTATCAATCATGGATAGAATATAACTATGATATAGATAAAGCAAAAGAGTATTTAAAGAAAACAGGATATAGTACCGATAACCCTCTATATATTACAATAGGTTCTACAAGTGGCAGCGACACAAAGCAGATGGTAGAAGAAATGATTAAAGAAGATTTAAGTAAGATCGGAATAGAAATCTGGATATTTAATAAATCCTCTGAAGAATGGTACAGGGATTGTGTCGGAAAAGGTGAATACGAGCTGGGTATATGGTCGATTTATAATTTTAATGGCAACTGCCTGATTAATAACTTTAGTTCTGAAAAAATACCGCCTCTGGCAACAGAAGAGAATAAAAATTGTGAAAATTTTTACTGGTATAAAAATGCAGGTGTTGATAATATTCTGCAAAAAATTGTAAATGAGAGCAATATTGAAAAGAAAAGAGAGCTGTTTATTAATTTTCAGGATATAGTATCTAACGATGCGGTAATCCTGCCTCTATACAGCAGAATAGATGCTATTGCATATAATAACAAAAAGATCAGGGAAATAGATGTCAGTATCATAGATAATAAAATGTTTTTTAATATTGAAAAATGGACTTTAAATAATGAAGAGCAAGTAAATGAAGTTATTATTGGGTTTCAGGGTGAGGATTATAACCTGGTGAACCTATTTAATAAAGATTATGTAAGTGACCTTCTGATAAAGGGTTTATGGGAGATGGACGAAAATGGTGAATATGAAGAAATACTGGTAGAAGGAGTCTATCCTCAGGAAGAAGATATTACCGGTTCGTCTGATCAAAAAGTAAAAGTTGTCCTTAAGGATAACATATTATGGGAAGATGGGAGCTCTATTACATCTGAAGATGTTAAATATACTTATGATAAAATAATTGGGAATGAAGATATTACCGGCATTGATGATGATTACCATAAAATCAAACAAATTGAAGTAATAAACGAAAGAGAATTTATTATTATTTTTGAAGAAAAAATAAAAAATTGGGAGAAACTTTTTGGATTTGTTTTTCCAAAAGAAGCAATGGAAAATAAAGATATAAACAATTTATCGGTTAAAGATATTATGGGTAATACCAATGGGCCATATAAAATAAAAGAATATAAAAACCGCGAGTATTTATTACTTGAAAAAAATAATTCTTATTTCGGAGTAATACCTGAAATAGATTGTTTAAAAATTATATTTGATACAAATCTTAACAACCTTATTGGTATGCTCAGGGACGAAGAAGTGGATTTACTGAGCATCCTCTTTGATCTGGATTTAATAAAGGAACTGGATGAAGATAAAGACTTTAATTTATTTATTAAACCAGGTAACTACATGGAACATCTGGCTATATGTTTAAAGCCTAAAGAGGAATAGGAAAGAGAAATAAAAGTCATTAGAGCCCATAAATTATATGCTTCAGGTAAAGTAGGAAGGTTAGCGACAGGGGTAATTATTATTTTTAGACTTATAAAAGTAAAGAAATTAATATAAAATAACTCCGGATAGATTTAATAACAGTGTATTTTGTCGGAATGGCGGAACTGGTAGACGCGCAAGGTTGAGGGCCTTGTGAACAATATTGTTCATGGGGGTTCAAGTCCCCCTTCCGACACCAATTGTCTTTTGATATATGGGCGGAAAGTATTTTTTTAAAAAAATGAATATATACATAATTATATTCTGTTGTAATAAAATCATTATGTAAAAGGGGTTATAGAAAAAAATAATCGTTTTTATTGTTTTAATATCTGTTGTAGTATTCACAGTAGTAGGGTGCAGAAGAAATATCTCTTATCCCTGGGAAGCGGAGGAACTAGGAGATGCAGGGAGTATAACTGCGTTTGAAAGATTTACAGATTCAGAGTTTGAAAATTTTGGAACTGTAGTTGTAGAACAGGAATTAAGACTGGATGGTAAAGGTGAAAACATAGATCAAATTGCTGTGTGGGAATTATCTGAACCAGAAGATACATTGATTTTTATTACCGCAGGAGATAATAAAATTTTTGAAGTATGGAAATATCCATTCTCCGATAGTGAGCAGAACCTTTGGAGATAGGAAAACTGATCATCTTTGAAGCTATAGGGCTTAAATAAGAATGTTAATAAGGGTGTTAAAAAGTGAAATTAGGAAAAATTGAAAAATGGTTTATGACCAGGTGTAAACACGATGAGCGTATTATTAGTGTTGCTGAGAAATTGTTGAGTTTTATAGATATGAAGGGAAAACAGAAATACCTTGAGATAGGATGTGGTGATGGAGCTGTTTCCAGGCACGTTTTTAAAAAATACGACTTGAATGTGACTGGAACTGATTTGGATTCCGAGATGATAAGCCTGGCAAAGAGAGATGCTGGCAATATTAAAAATATAAAATTTTTAACAGCCAGCGCGACTAATCTGCCTTTTAATGATGAAAACTTTGATATAGTGCTATCATTTCAAGTATTACATCACATATCCAACT
>CAZLME010000046.1:0-11112 GCA_964560595.1 uncultured Actinomycetota bacterium | reverse complement strand
GTTTTATGAATGTTTTCATCAGCAGACAATCGATCTTGTTAAAACTATTAAACCTGATGTAAAAGAATGGCTGGATACAGGCTGTGGCACAGGTTTTCTTATAGAAAAAGCCCTCCTTATATTCAAGGATTGTATTTTTGTGCTTGCAGATCCCTCGATGGAGATGTTAACGATGGCAAGGAATAGACTTGGGTGTTATAAAAATATAAAGTATCTGGATCCTGTTAGAACTGAAGATATTAAAATAACAACTTTAAAAGAATATGATGTCATAACTGCCATTCAGGCACATCATTATCTAAAAAGTGAAGATAGGAAGAAAGCCACTATTAATTGTTATAAACTTTTAAAAGATAATGGAATATATATTACATTTGAGAATATAAAACCCGAAAATGATGGGGTGATAGATTTTCAGCTGGACAGGTGGATGAATTTTCAGTTATTAGAGGGTAGAAGCAAAAAAGATGTAGCCGGACATAGAAAAAGGTTTGGTGTGAAATATTTTCCTATAAAGGTAAGCGAGCATCTAGAACTCCTTAATTCTGCAGGCTTCAGGATAGTTGAGGTATTCTGGCTATCATATCTTCAAGCCGGGTTTTTCTGCATAAAATAGGGGATAAAATAGAATATTAATTGAAGATAAATCTAACAAGTACTGTTAAAACTGATATAATATAGGTTGCTTAAAAACCAGTTACTAAAAAATAGTAACATGGAAAAATAAGGGGAAAAAATGAAAAGAATTTTCTTGATAGCGATTGCAATTATCATTACGGTATCAATAATCATAACCGGAGCGGGCTGTACAGCAAGTGCAGCGGCTGCGGCGCCTACCGTGACAGAATTTAACGGAAGTGATTTTGCGTTATCTTTACCGGAAAAATGGGAAGGCGGCACAAAAGAGGAGCTTGATGCTGTGGTTGAAAATCTAAAAGGAGCAGGCCGGGTACAGCTGGCAGATGAAGTGGCAGCCAGTAAGAAAGATTTATTATTTTTTGGTTATAATTCGGAAGAAGCTGCTCAGGAAGGCAGTGTAAGCAATCTTACCATTACCGGCGAGTTTGCAGATTTTCTATCTATTGAAGAGTATATGGAACTTTCATATACAAATATTTCGGAATTATATACAAAAGCAGGGTATGAATTTGAAATCATAAAGGAAGACATTATTCCCATTGGAAACTATGATAAAACAGGCAGAGTCATATTTGAACAGACAGTTGAGGGTATAAAGACAAAAGTGGCCCAGTATATAATAAAGTATAAAACGGATTTTTGGGTCCTTACATTTACAACAGATATGGAAAAATTTGATGAGAATGTAGAAGCCTTTGATAAGACTATTGAAACTTTTAAAATTTTAGATTAATACTCAGACAATTCTAAAGGCAAAATTAATAAGTGTATATAAATATAAAAATATATAAGTTAGTTTGACAAAAATAGAATTTAAAAGGAGTGATAATTATGTTATCAAATATCCCTATTGACCTGACGAAAGTGAGAAAAGAAAATATTGACAGAGAAATCCTAAGGGTCGGGATAATTGCCGAGCTGGATGCCGTGAACTTATACGAGCAGCTTGCTGCAGCTACTGAAAATAATGACATTAAAAAGATTCTTCTGGATATAGCAAAAGAAGAAAAAACCCACGTAGGGGAGTTTCAGACACTGCTTTTAGGACTTGACAAGCAGCAGGTTGAAGAATTAAAAGCAGGCGAGCAAGAAGTTATAAAAGAGCTGGGCAAATAAATCATAAGTTTCATAAATCGCCGGGTGGGAGTAATTAATATTGCCGGCTATTAGTAAGGACTTTTGATGAAGGCAGTAAAGATTAATTTTACAGACCCTAAAAAGAAAGAGCTGATTACTGCTGGGGTAACAGAAGCAGCCAGCTTTTTTAGTAAGTTATCCGGATTAGTAACGAGGAAAAAATTAAAGGATAATCAGGGACTTCTTATAAAGAACTGCAATAGTATTCATACTATGGGAATGAGATATAACATAGATGCGGTATTCCTTGATAAAAACAACCGGGTTTTAATGATATACAACAATTTAAAACCTTTCAGGGTGATGCCGTTTATAAAAAATGCTTTTTTTGTGCTGGAAACAAGAGCCGGGACAATAAAGAGGACTTCATTAAAAGTGGGGGATCTAATAAATTTTGAAGCCTGAAGGTAACAGGTAATAGCATATTGCAGAGATTACTCTTTTTAAATTTATTTATAATCAGGATAAATCTTTTTAGTTTAAGTAAATTTTTGTAGTACTTCTTTATATTTTTCTGATTCGGGATTCATAGCTGCGGCAATTTTTAAATGTCCAAGCGCTTCGTTAAGGTTTTTTTCTCTTATCAAACACAAACCAAGCCCGTAATGTGCAAAATCATTGGATGCGTCTATCTTTAAAGCCACCAGAAAATTCTCTTTGGCGTAATCATAAAATCCGCAGTTATAATAAGAACTGGCTAAAACTTCTCTTATGGAACCTTTTCCTGGTTCAAGATCTTTCGCCTTTTCCAGAAGCATTATTGCTTCCAGAAATCTTCCTTTTTTAGATAATATTTTGCCTTTTTTAAAAAAATAATAAGCGTTAATCATAGCTTAAATAATAATTTACAGGTTGTTTATTATTAGTCAACGCAATCATGTATAGAAGATTATATCATTTTTATCCTTCTGTTTATTATTATTTTAATATTATCTATTTACACATATGTATAATTATGCTATTATGACTTTAATCAAAGTAACTAAATTATTTTAACGATTAAAATTAAAAGGTGAAAAATAGTAGAGAGACACAGGTCCAAGTATTATGAATAGGATGTCTTTAATAATAAGGCAGAAAATTTTAAGTATTGTTTTCATAATTATTTCTCTGGCCGGAGGAGTTGCTATTTTCTTTTATATAAATAATTTAAAAGAAAATATTCCGGAGGAGGTCAGCTATAATCAAGTATTTATAGCCAGGGCCGATATAAGGAAGGATGAAGAAATTACTGCGGAATTACTGGAGGAGCAGAAAATACCTGCAAATATTTTCGGTGATAAATTTATTATAGATAAAAATGAAATTATAGGAGAAACGGCAGTGTTAGATATTTTAAAAGGGGAAATCATTACGAAAGATAAACTTGAAAGGGAAAGTTCCGGCAATGGTTTTAACCTTAGTTTTTCATCATATATTCCATATGATCTGAGAGCTGTAAGCATACCGGTGAATTTCTATGGCAATAAGTCGCTGATTAATGAAGGAGATAAGGTTGATTTAATATCTACCTATTATGAACCGGCAAGCAGTGTCCTTTATTCTGAAACATTATTGACTGAAAAGGAGATAATATTAATTGAAAATAATCTTAATGAAAGTTATCCGGAAAATGAGGGAAGCAATGAAAGCTTCCTGCTGGGATCGGTAACTGATTCCGATTTACTCAACTCTTATTCTGAAAACTCTCTTGTTATTACTTTTTATCTCAGTAAATCCGAAGCAGAAGAAGTCTTTATGGCCATAGAGAGAGGAACAGTCAACCTGTCAATTTGCTGTAGAAATTAATTTTAGATATTAGATGTTAATCTATTTTCCAGGCTGCAGGTTTATTTTTATTTTAGTTGTAAAAGAAAGGAATTATTCAATGGATAAATTAAGCGAAAGAGATCCAAAAGTTGTATTGTTTTCCGGAAGTAAAGGGGGCTGCGGATGCAGTTTTATGGCTTACTGCGTTTCAACTTATCTTGCCAGGGAGACTGACAAAAATATTTTACTTCTGGATTTAAATATCGGGAAAAAAGACAGCAGATTAATTTTTAATCTGACAGATGACGACTATAGGGATTTAGGTGATGCGGAAGAAGTCATAAATGAACTGGATGTTTCGATATTGAGAAAGCTTGTAATCAACTTTGAAAATAGTTTGAATCTAATATTGCCCCCCGTGAGAATTGAAAAAAATAAATTTTTTTGTAAAAAATATCTCGAGAAGCTGCTGGATATACTTAAGGACCATTTTGATATTGTCTGCATTGATTTCCCCAATTATTTTTTTACCCGGGGCTTGATCGATTTAAAAGATTTTATCGATAAATATGTTTTTATATCACTGCCAGATTTAATTTCGATAAATAATCTAAACTTAATAGTTAAAAGTATAATTCATGATGAATTTTCTTACGACTATGATATCCTGATTAATAAATTCAATACCAGACCCGCCATCTCAACTACAGGCCTGAATTCAATCCTGCATTATCCAATAAATGCTTTTATCCCTTATGACAGGGACATCGAGTTTTTGATGTTGAATAAAGGACCTGATTCCATATTTAATTATAATCTTAGAGTCGTAAACAATATTTCCGCTTTTTCAAAAAAAATTTATGAGGATTTTAATTTATGAGTTTTATAAATTCTACCTGCAATGATATTGATGCATTGAATTATTTGAGTGCGAAGATATTAAAGAAGATAAAGACCGAGGATTTAAGTATTTTTTTGCCTGAGGCCAGGATGGATGTAATTGACAGGTTTTTAAAAGAAATAGTAGAGGAAGAAAAGATTATAATCAGTCAAAAAGAAGTTTCCAGGCTGGCAAGAGAGATATACGAAGATAGCTATAGTTTTGGGCCGATTAGCTTTCTTATAAATGATGACCGGATAACCGAGATTATGATAAATAATTTTGACGAGGTCTATATTGAAGAAGAAGATGCTCTAAAGAAAACAAAAATTTTTTTCAGGGACAATAATCATATTAAAAACCTGGTAGATAAAATACTGAGCCCCCTGGGTCTAAGACTGGACGAGAGTTCACCGATGGTAGATGCAAGGCTTAAAAATGGATCAAGGATTAATATAGTCTTATGTCCGGTGACGGTAAATGATGTGGTGGTTACAATAAGGAAGTTCAAAAGAAATATAATGGATATAGACAGTTTGAAAAAGGAAGGTACGATAAATAATAAAATTGCCGGTTTTATTGAAACCTGTGTGAAAAGTAAATTAAATATAATAGTCAGCGGGGCTACATCTACTGGTAAAACAACTTTTTTAAATGTCATTTCCAATTTTATCCAGCCTTACGAAAGAATAGTGACAATTGAAGAGACCCTGGAATTAAATTTGAATTTGCCGCATGTAATTAAACTTGAAAGCAGGCCACCGAATATCGAAGGAAAGGGAGAAATTACAATAAGGGATCTGGTAAGAAATTCATTAAGGATGAGGCCCGATAGGATTATTGTGGGGGAAATAAGGGGTGCTGAAGCGGTAGATGTTCTGCAGGCAATGAATACAGGTCACAGCGGTTCTATGACAACTGTTCATTCTAACTCACCAAAAGATCTGGTAAGCAGATTGGAGACAATGATACTTATGTCCGGATTGAATCTTGACCCTTCCACCGCCAGGAGAATGATGGCGTCATCAATAGATATGATTATTCACCTGGGAAAATTAAAAAACGGAAAAAGAATTTTACTCAAGATAAGTGAACTTATAAATAAAAGTGAATCCATAGGCGGCAGTACGACTTTAGAAGTAAAAGATATCTATAAATACCGGGCACATAATATAGAAGCAAACAACAACAAACTCCCGGGCGGCAGTACGGATTATACGGGTTACATACCGGTATTTATGGATAAAATAAAAAACCATGGCTTTAATTTCAATTTTGGAGATGATAATGAAATATGAAATATTAGTTTCTGTTGTTTCTTTTATATCTATAATATTTTTACTTTTTGGACTAAAAAATATTATTTACACATGTGGTTCCGGTATAAGGGCATTAAGCCTGGGTAAAAATTTCAGGGAAATCAGGATAATTAAATTTATCATAAATAAATGGGAGACCGGGAAGAAAGTCCTGATTATAATTTTATTTTTTGTTTTAACTTTATGTATTTATCTTCTTTCAGGAAATCTTGTTTTTAGCCTGTTTACCGGTATATGTCTGGAAATTTATGTTCTTGATTTATTTAACAGTTTCGAGGAAAAGAGAAAAGACTTATTGAACAGCCAGCTTATTGAATTTCTGAATAATATGGCAGTAATGCTTAAAGCAGGTAATACGGTAAGGAGTATATTCAAATCCTCTGCCGGTTTGTTTAAAGAGCCTCTCGGTATATATCTAATGGAAACAGCCAATGAGCTTGAGTTAAATTCCACTCTGGACGGGGCTTTAGACAGGTTCTCGCAAAAGTGCAGAAGCAGAGAAGCCGACCTTTTGGCCAGTTCTTTAAAAATCAATAATAAGATAGGAGGGGATTTGATACCCATACTTGATAATGTGACTGATAGTATAAGGCACAACCTCAAGCTTAAATCAAAAATACAGACAATGAGCATTCAAAGCAGATATTCCAGTAATATTATCTCTATATTTCCTGTTATAGTTCTAATCCTGATGTGTATTTTTATGAAAGAAGCGGTAATGGGCTTTTTTTCTACCGTAGCGGGGGTTACTTTGCTTATAATAGGCGGGATTCTAGAAATTGCGGGAATATTAACCATTAAGAGAATTACCGGGGCAAGAGGTTAGTTAGAGGTAATGAAATATGTTTATGTATTTAATTATAATTGCATATTATTTATTTATTTGTTCCGGAGCATTCTACTTTATTAGGAACAGGAACTATTACAGACGGGGTAAAATTGATTATTGTCCCGATAGAAAAAGATTTTTAAGTGAACTTATAAATAAAATAAACCTGCTTTCCTTTAAAATCGGAAGCTTTTTGATCCGTAAAAGATATTTCGGTGCGATGAAAGAAAATGTAGAATTATTAAAATTGTTGGAATCTGAAAACAGGGTATCAATCAAACCGGAATCTTTTATAGGATACAGGATAATTTTAGTGGTTTTGCTTACAATTGCAGGATTTTTTTTAGGAAACAGCCTGGTCAGTATAATTGTTTTAGGCCTAACCGGTGGAGCAACAGGTTATTTTATTCCTGATCTTTTACTGAGGAATTTTAATCGTAAGAGGCATAATGAAATAAACAGAGATCTGCCTGATATTATTGATTTGCTTGTGGTTGCGACATTATCAGGGCAGAATATTTATAATGCCATAAAAATTGTAATTGCAAAATACAAAGGGTGTATCTGCTCGGAGCTTTCTAAATTTATAAAAGATGTCGATATTGGTATCGGTAAGCTGCAGGCTTATAAAAATTTAATAGATAGAAGCAGTTCAGATGAGTTCAAGAATTTTATTTTCATATTAATACAGGCTGAAAAATATGGGTCTTCCGTAAATGATATATTGAAAAGAAAATCAGATTATATAAAATTCGAAGCTTATCAGAACCTGGAAAGGAAAATAAGAAAGACAGCCATAGTGATATTATTTCCGCTGGTTTTTTTAATACTGCCTTCTTTTATAATACTGGTAGGCGGGCCGCTTATATATTCAATAGGAGGAAATTTTCTAAATATTTAGTCATTCAGGCAAAAAATTAAACACCCCGGTAAAAATATCCGGGGTGTTTTTCTAGGCGTCCGTAAAATTATAAAACTTGAAAGTTTAATTAGTAAATACAGTAGCTACCACTCTCCTGTTTCCGCCATCGGTTATCCCAATCCCTATTTTGGTGTATTCGGACCTTAGTATGTTGGCTTTATGAGTGGGGCTGGCCATCCATGCGTTTGCAAAAGCTTCAGGGGTACCTGTAGACGCTGGCGAGGATTGAGCCAGATTCTCTCCTCCGTTTTTATATGAAACCCCATTTTCCCTGAAGATATTAAATATGTTCCGCCCGTCAGGTGTATAATGAGAAAAATAAGAGTTAGCTATCATATCATTACATCTTGATCTGGCAACATTGGTCAGCACCTGACTTGCCTGAAGCGCCTGCAGTCCATTCGAGGTTCTAATAGTATTAATAAGATGAAGTACAGCTGACTCATAATCACCTAAATTAGCAAGAGACTCAGCTGGAGCAGCAATAGTGGCAACAGCCATACCAGTTGTGGTATTTCCAAGAACTTCTGCTTTATACTCTTTATGAATGTTTTTTACTTCTTCTTCAATATTTTCTGATATCCTGGACAGTATTGTCTCTGTTTTTATGCTGTTGTCTTTAAAAGATACAAATTCCTGGATTATCGCCGCTTTTACTATGTCTTCAATCTTACAAGTGCTGTTTTCAGTAAAACTACTATTTATTTTTGTTGATTTTAAGTTAAAAGCACTTGACAATAAAAGAGCGGTTGCCAGTACTACCACTGCTATTATCATTAATATTATTTTTATTTTATATTTCATTGTTTTTCTTCCTCAAAAAAAACCATCTAGCATAGAGGCTAGATGGCATATTCTTTTCTAAATAAAAAAGTAATAGCCGGTTGCACTACTCGGCTCATTACATTCCAAAGTGCCCAGATAGCAGAATGTAAGTCATAGCCTCTATTACTAAACTTAAACTTATAATATCAAACAAACTTGTAACTAATTATTACATTTATATATTAATACTTAAAAATATAAATGTCAAGAAAGTTTTCTATATAATTTTAACTATACAAATATAATTTTTTAAAAATGGGGAGAGGCTGAATGATGGAAAATAAAAAAAGAATACATAAACATAAAATATATATTTACACAAATGCATAAATATGATAAATTAATTATATAAATATATGCATAAATGGACAAATAGCTATATTTAAAGGAGGTGAAGAATAGTACATAGACTATATTTTAATGAAAGGGGGTGAGAAAAATTAAATTAAAAAGAAAAAATATTTTAATTAAGTTTTGGAGCCAAAAAGGCCAGTCAACTCTTGAATATGCATTGGTTACCGTAATTGCAGGAATAATAAGTGCTATATTAATAGCAGTGGGGAAGCCTATAATAATAGATGTTATTGCAAAGGTTTTTGAGAAAATAGCTTCAATGGTTTAAAAATCTAATTAAGAGTAAGTTATATGCATATTTTAAAAATGGGAAACAGTTTTAAATTAAAAATTATGCCAGGGATAAATAAAAGTAAAAAAAATTTAAATTTTTTAACCGGTAAATTAGAAGGTCAGGCTTCGATTGAATTTATTCTTGTTATTCCTTTTCTAATTTTAATAATTTTAGCTGTTTCCCATTTAGGGTTACTGATTTACCAGCAAAATATATTGGAGCAGGCCGCACGTGAAGGAGCAAGAATAGTAGCAACAACTAACTCTAATCAGGAGGCTTACAGGTGTATAAAAAAAGTTTGTTTAAACCTTGATCAGAATAAACTTGATATAAATATTACTCCCGGGGACAGAGCCTCCAGAGAAGTTGGGGACATGGTTGAAGTAATCGTATCTTATAATCATGGCGGTGCTGCTTTCCTAACGGAAATTTTTACAGTAAGGGGCAGTTTAATAAAAGCAAAAAGTATCATGAGGATGGAATGCTACTAAGACATCTAAAAATACAGAACAGTGGAAATATTACCTTTCTGGCGCTTGTTGTGGTGACAATGTTCTCAATCCTTTTTTTAGTTATTTTTGATATTTGCCAGATTTTTGTAGTAAGGGAGGAAACAAAAAATGCTTCTGATGCAGCTTCGCTGGCAGTTGCACAGAACTTATTGTTTTTCGAAAATCCGGACTGCCTCAGAATAGCTGAAAAAGTTGCCCGGTCAAACAATTGTACACTGGTTGAATGCATCTGTAACTATGACGAGGTAATAGTTACGGTGGAAAAGAGAGTCAGATTTGTTCTGATAAATAAATTTGTCACAGAATACGGTATGGTCAAAGCTACATCTAAGGTGGAAGTCGTATATCCATGGGATGAACAATTTAATTATTGCAATTCTTACAAGTTCGGTTTTTAAAAAGTTTTTATAGATTTTAATTTGGTAGTATCTTAGAGAAAAGGAGAAAATATATGAATTATGTAAACCAGATATTTTTACTCGGGAACCTGACCCGTGATCCTGAAATTAAATACACTAATGAAGGAATAGCAATTACTGAAATGGGGCTTGCTGTAAATAAGAAATGGATTGATAAAAATGGAAAGGAATCTGAATCAGTAGACTTTTTTAATATCACCAGCTGGAATAGTCTCGCAGAAAATTGTGCATCCACATTAAAAAAAGGAGATAGGGTCCTGGTAAGCGGGCATATGAATTTAAGGAGCTGGGAAAATAAAGAAGGTAAAAAATTCAATATTACCAGCATTACTGCCGATGTTGTAGCGGTAACCCTGGAATTCAGCCAGGTAAAAATTCTGGAGAGAAGTAATAAGGAAATGAATAGTGAGCCTGATATAAAGAAAGAAAAAAACAAAACAAAGAGTCCTTAGAGTCCGAGGCTCAAGCTAAGCTGTATAAAAATATCAATCATATAAGTACAGGAATATAAGAAAACCTCTATAAATCAGAGGTTTTCTTATATGGTTATTTCTTTAAGAACGTTAAAGTAATTTTAATTTTATCCAGTTATATGCGATTGAATGATTAAGAATAACAGAGAAGCAGTAATTTAATCTTATAGTAATTTGCATTTGCAGCTTATTGCAATTAATATTAATTCTTAAGATTGAGGAATAAAAATTGAAAAGTTCAAAACAACTAAAACCTGGCGATATGGCAACTTTTAAAAAACCTCACCCCTGTGGTTCTAACCAGTGGCTGCTTTTAAAGATTGGTATGGAAATGGAACTAAAATGTATCAAATGCGGCAGAAAAATTATTCTGGGCAGGAAGGAATTTGAAAGAAGATATAAACCTAAACTTGAGTAAATGTTGTATAATTACTCAAATTGAATTTATAGGGATAAAAGGAGTGTTTTGAGGAAGTGAATTTTAGAAAAACAGATTATGAGAATTACGATTACAGTAAATTCTGGGAGAACAATAAAAGACTATATGAAGATAAAGCTGAAAGGCTGGCTCTAAGAAGATTGCTGGCGGGAGTGGATAGAAAAAATAAACTTATTCTTGATATCGGTTGTGGTTATGGAAGGTTATTCAATGAATATATGGATTTTAATACAGTAGTGCTGATTGATTATTCAATTAATAATTTAAAAAAAGCCAGAAACAGAATAGAGAAATTTTTAGAGAATGACCAGAAAAAAATATCATCAGTATATTTTATTGCT
>CAZLME010000045.1:0-11199 GCA_964560595.1 uncultured Actinomycetota bacterium | reverse complement strand
CTCGTAAGTCCCTATTGACCGAACAAATGTTCGGTAGTAATATAAAAACAGTTAATTTCATATACATAAAACATGTATAAACTTAGTAAGCAGGGTCAGGCAAAATGACTTTTTTTTCACATCTTCATGTACACAGCGAATACAGCCTGATGGAGTCGACAGTAAAAGTAAAAGACTTGATTAGTGCTGTTTCCGAAAACGGTATGAAAGCAGTTGCACTTACTGATAAATACGTAATGAGCGGAGCCATAGAATTTTATAAAGAAGCGATAATAAATAATATAAAACCTCTAATCGGTTGTGAGATCTGTGTTAAAAACAGCAGGATGTTATCCCGCCTGATTTTACTGGTAAGAAACAGAAAAGGGTATGAGAATCTATGCCAGATAGTAAGCAGATCTCACCTGAAAAAAAAGGGGCCTTTACCCACAGTCGGGGTTTTAGATATTCAAAATATGAGCGGAGGACTTATAGGACTTAACTGCAGCGAAACGGGTGAAGTTTCTCTGCTAATAAAAGCAGGAAAGGTTAAGAAAGCTCTCCAATCTATGTCAGCCTACCTGGAGTTATTTGGAGGTGATTTCTTCCTGGAAATCCAGAGATATCCAAAAGCAAGGACAGATCTCTGCGCATCATCGTTCTCCGAAATATTGGTCAATTTTGCCGTGAAATATAACCTGCCCGCCGTAGCAACAAACAGTGTACACTATTTGACCAGAAAAGATTACAGAGTATACAGATATCTTTTTAAGATAAAAAGTATGGGAATAGATAGCAGCACTGCTGAAAATCCGATTGATAACGATGAACATTATTTTAAATCATCCCGGGAGATGGCCGCAATATTCAGTGACATACCCGGGGCAATTTACGCCACCGAACTTATAGCAGATAAATGCAATCTTGAACTTCCCCTAACCGGCATAGATCTTTCATCCTATAGAAAGACACCGGGAAATAAAATAGAGGAAGAACTCCTTAAAAAATTATGCTTTAAAGATGGGCTGGGGTGGAGGTATAAAGATAATCCTTCCACAGAAATCTACAGCAGGTTAAGAAAAGAGCTGGAGATAATAACAGAAATGGGGTTCTGCAGGTATTTTCTTATAGCTGCCGATATAGCAGGATTTGCCCGCAGGAATAATATCCCTATTTGCGGCAAGGGCTCCTCCGCAGGAAGTCTGGTGTCTTACCTGCTCGGCATCTCCGATATTGACCCCATAAAAAACAATCTTTACTTCGAGAGATTCTTAAACAGAGAAAGAAAAGAGCCGCCAGATATAGATATTGACCTATCAAGCAAAAGAAGATCTGAAATATTAAGGTATCTGAATGCCAGATATGATAAAAACAGCATTTCCAGAGTATGCACCTTTTCTACCCTAAAACCCGGAGCCGCGGTAAGAGAAGCAGGAAGAATTCTGGGCTGGAGTAAAGAAGATATAGATAATGCAATAAAAAATCAGATAATGAAAGCAGCAAATGCAGAGGGCCCTCCCCCTCCCCTGCGCACGGAGAGACGGCATTATATAAATACCGGAAGACCTGCCGGAGATGCGGAGCACACAAATGCAAAAAACACGTATTATGAAAAAATTAATTACATTTCTGGAAAAATTGAAAATTACCCGAGGCATGTTTCTATTCATCCCTCCGCATTTATTATATCTGCACCGGATCTGGAGAAGAAGATCCCGCTTACCCTTTCTAAAACAGGCGAAATAATGAGCCAGTATGACATCAATAGTGTGGAAGAGATGGGGCTCCTTAAAATAGACCTTATAAGTTCAATCACTTTAAGCTTGATAGATGATGTGGTAACAATGTTAGAGAGAACAAGGAATGTAAGATTTAATATCCTGGAAATAAAACATGATGACTGTAAGACATTTAACTTAATAAAAAACGGGGAAACTCTGGGAGTCTTCCAGCTCGAAAGCTTCGGTATCAGGAAACTGGCAAAAAAAATAAAACCGTCTTCTTTAAACGATATCACACATCTTATCTCTCTTTACAGGCCCGGTCCGCAGGCTACGGGAATGGTAAAAAATTTTATTGAAAGAAAACTGGGCAGAGAAAAAATTACCTATATACACAGGGATCTGGAACCAATCTTAAGTGAGACCTATGGAATAATATTATACCAGGAACAGGTAATGAGAATAGCAGTGAGTATGGCGGGTTATTCGCTAAGCGAAGCTGACAATTTAAGAAAGGCCATGAACAGGCTCTCAGGAGAAAGGATGAAAAATCAGGCAGGAAATTTTATAAAAGGTGCCGTCGGTAAAGGCTATTCTAAAGATTTAGCAGAAAAAATTTTTAAATTAATATCCGGGTTTGCCCGTTACAGCTTTGTGAAGGCCCATGCTGCTGCTTATGCCGGACTCTCCTACAAAATCTGTTACATAAAAGCGTATTATCCCGCAGAGCTCCTATCAATTATACTGACAAATAATTCAGGTTATTACAGCAGAGTTCAGTATATTGAAGAAGCAAGGCGGTCCGGCATAAAAATAAAACTTCCGCACATCAATAAAAGCAGTTGTGAGTTTTCCGTCGAAGATGATGGAAAATCCATAAGAATATCCCTGCTCACAATAAAGGACCTGGGACAGACAGGCTCAGAATCAATATTACGTGAAAGAGCCAAAAACGGAAACTTCAAAGATTTCACTGATTTCTATTATAGAATTTCAGGGAACTGCAGGGTAACAGGAAAAGCAATTGAAAATCTTATAAAAGCAGGGGCATTTGATTTCACGGAACTAAAGAGAAAGCAGCTGCTTCTCTGCTATAATTATTTAAAGAATCTTAAAACCAATAAAAATATTCCCTGCTGTGGTATAAATTTTTTGCCTTTCAGGGAAAGCCATCCAGGAGATTTTAATTTTGATGAAAAGCTTATCATGGAAGAAAAAATTTTAGGCTTCTGCGCCAGCTGCCCTCCCCTGAAATATTTCAGAAACGAATTGAAAAAGTACCATACTGTAGAAAGCAGGCTCTTCGGTCCTGTGCCGGATAAAAAAAATATATTCGCAGCAGGAATTGTTATCAGCAGAAAAATTAAAAAAACCAAAAACGGTAAAGATATGCTTCTGTGTACAATGGAAGACGAAGGCGGTATGTACGAAGCAGTATTTTTCCCTGATGACTATAAAAAAAATTATAAAATAATAATGAGTCATTCCGCTTTAATAATCGAGGGCAGGCTCTTTTTAAAAGACGGGGAAATATCTGTAATCGGCAAAAATGCCATAAGTCTTGCAGATTTAAAAAAAACCGGAGACGAAAATAAAAAGGACAGTATAAAAAATAATTTACTTATAATAACAAAATCAAGATCATCATGGGCAATTTAAAGAGAATAATACATATAGATATGGATGCCTTTTTTGCTCAGATAGAGCAGAGGGATAATCCGGCATATAAAAACAAGCCTCTAATAGTCGGAGGGCCATTAAACAGAGGAGTAATTTCGACTGCTTCTTATGAGGCAAGAAAATATGGTTTGCACTCAGGAATGCCTCTGAGCCGTGCAAAGAAGTTATGCCCCGAAGGAATTTTTATCCCGGTTAATATGGAAAAATACCTCAGGGAATCAAGGCGGATAAGGGAGATATTTTTTCAGTTTAGCCCCCTTGTAGAATTTATAGGTTGCGATGAAGCTTTCCTTGATGTAACCGGATGCCGGAAACTTTTTGGAGATGAGTTAGAAATTGCAAAAAAAATAAAGGGCAGGATATATGAGAAGACCAATTTAACTTCCTCCGCAGGTATCGGACCTAACAAATTTCTGGCCAAACTTGCTTCCGGCATAGGAAAACCCAATGGCTTTACAGTACTTGAAAATACGGGAGAAGTTATAAAAAAAATCCAGCTGATGCCAGTATCTTATTTGTGGGGTGTGGGAAAAGTCACCGAAAATGAACTTAAATCAATGGGAATTGAAACCATCGGAGATCTTGCCGGAACACCTCTTGTTATAATTGAGAATAAGTTCGGTGAACCCGGCAAAACCATGCATAAAATGGCAAATGGAATCGATAACAGGGATGTTGTACCGGATCAGGAACCCGGATCAATAGGAAGAGAAGTAACTTTCAGCAAAGATGTAGATGATTATGGGACGCTGAGATCAGCACTTCTTGTTCTTTCTCAAAAAATATATAGAAATCTCCGCCTGAAAAAATACAGGGGTAAAGTAATTACTCTCAAGGTTAGATTTTCCGATTTTAAAACAATTACAATCAGAAAGACCTTAAAAAAATATACCTCCAGTATATTCGAGATTAACAGGTCCGCAACCTCTCTACTTGAACATTTTGATTTAAAAAGAAAAAAAATTAGACTTATAGGGATTTATATAAGCAACCTTAAACCAGCTTCTATACTGCCGGAAAATCTATTTTCCTTAGATGAATCGAGGGATGAAAATCTGGCTCAGGCTATTGATAAGATATCAGATAAATTTGGCGAAAACAAACTTACTATAGCTAAACTAACAGATAGAAACAGCTCCATTAAATAAATATTTCAAATCTGTCTCTTTTTGCTTTGCATACAGGACAAATTTCCGGCGGGTGTTCTCTCGCGCATAAATAACCGCAAACCTTACACCTCCATACCGGATATTCTATATTAAGAATTTTCTTTCCGGCTGTAACTTCCTCATTTCTTTCTTTCTCAATCTTCTTTTTATCTAGATATCTTCTATCGGGGATTGATTTAACATTTTTTCTGCCCTCTAATATTTCTCTATCTGCGTAAAGCGCGCAATAACATGTACCGTATTCATCTAAATCAGGATCCCTGTAGTCACACGGGCATACTATATCCAGGTCTTCTTCTTTTTTACCTGATGCAAGCCTGCAGGGACATGCCTGATACCCATATCTTTTTTTGTTTATAAGCAGGCCCTTCACAAGTGCTCTGGTAAATTTTATATCAGGATTTAAATGATAACCACCGGATTCAGCATCGTCTTTTAATTCTTTATATAATTCATCGATTTCTTTAACTGTTACTTTATCATTTAAGCTCATCATTTAAATCTTTCTCTAATTTTTTTTTCATCAAACCCTATAATACTATCTTCTTGATCCAGTACAAGTGTCGGAAAGCTAAAAGCCGGGTTATACTTTTTAATTTCTTCTTTTATTTTTATAAGTTCATTGTAATCTGCCATATCCACGTATACATAATAATAATCAACCTTTAATTCACCCAGAAGATCCTTAGTTTTTTCGCACCACTGGCAGGTACTCAACGCATACAGTACCACATTACCTTTTTTATTGCCTTCTATATGATTCATTTTAATATCCATTATTATTCCTTCAAGTTATAATAATTACTAAGTTTGTTATAAATATAATCTATGTTATAGATATTATAAAAAATTATCTCATAAAGTTTGCTGCGCTAAAAGGACAACTTATATTTTTACAGAAATCAATTATCTTTTATTAAGTTTCTTAAAGATAAGTTTAAAGTATAACTTTAAACTATAAAACCAATTAATTTTTTTATGTATTTTTATTTTAAAATATAATATTCTAATTATTGCCGTATACCAGTAGCTATTAAATAAAAAAATATCTTACTTTTAAGAGGTCTTGATATGAGTAAAATTATAAAAATTATTTCTAAAAACCTGGAATTTTTTGTGGAACTCAATGATTCAAAAACTGCACAAAAAATACTTAGAAAAATACCTCTATCTTCTACAGCACACAGGTGGGGCTTTGAAATATACTTCCAGATACCGGTCCAAACAGAACTGGAAAATGGTGTAGAAATCCTTAGTGTCGGGTCCGTAGCTTTCTGGCCGCCCGGGAGTGCCTTTTGCGTCTTCTTTGGTAAAACACCCGCCAGTACAGGAGTAAATCCCCGGGCCGCAAGTCCTGTTACTATTATCGGTAAAATACTTAAAAGTGAAGACATCTTAAAACTTAAAGAAATTTCAGACGGTGATACAATAGAACTTAAAACTAAGTAATAAAAAAAACAACCGCTATTCTTCTTCTTCTAAAACTTTTATAAAATCCTCAACCAGTTTTGGATCAAATTGCAAGCCACTGGATTTTCTTATCTCACCGATAGCTTCTTCCTTGCCTAACGTTCTCTTGTAAAATCTTCCACTTCTCATAACATCATAAGCATCAGCAATAGCTGCCATTCGCGAAAGTAAGGGAATATCCTCGCCTTTTAATCCCTGTGGATAACCCTTGCCATCCCACCTTTCATGATGGGTTAAAATGTATTCAGCAATATTTGAAAATTTTTGAGATGACAATGCAATATTATATCCAATCTCCGGATAACTTCTTAGTACCTGCCAGTCTCTCTCACTTAACTCATCTTTTTTTGTAACAATATCATCAGGTATGGCTATTTTCCCCAAATCATGAAGATCTGCAAGTACCGATAGCTGGTCAAGCTTGCTCTTTGGCAACCCCTTGGCTTTTCCAAGTTTTTGAAGCATTTTTCTTACTCTTTTTCCATGTTCCCGTGTTTCAAAGCTTGATTGCAGCAAAGAGTCCACAAGTGATGATATAACGGAATCAGGTATACTTTTTAATTCAAATAATTTATTTTTATACATCTCATCCTGAGCATCCCTTATAGTATCCTGGATATTCTGCTCGGGCTTCTCCTTTGTTGATGTACCGATAGAAAAATTAAATTTTGCCTTAGTTTTAGTGGTTTTCCGGCATGCCTCTTTAATCCTGTCCACTATTTTTTTTGTGTACTCTGCCGTGGTTTTCGGAAGCAGAATCGAAAATTCATCTTCCCCCCACCTTGATATTATATCTTCCTTCCTGCAGGTTTCTTTTAAAATTGCCGCTATTATCTTTAGGACCCTATCCCCTTCTTCATTTCCAAAAGAATCATTTATTAGCTTTAAACCATTTATATCGCCTACAATAAAACTTAAAGGCAGTTGCCTTTCTGTATTAAGTCTTTTTATTTCTTCTTCAAAATAAGCCCTGTTAAATAAGCCGGTTAAACTATCATGGAATCTTACATATCTTAATTTTTCCTCGGCCTTTTTTTTACTTGTTATATCTGCTATTAATATCTGAATTGATTTTACCCTACCATCTTTTTTTACCAGTCCGTAATGAACTTCCCCAACAAAATAATTACCATCTTTATCAAGACCAGAAATCTCAAAAGGTACTCCTTTTTTTCCGCTTAAGGCGAAAGCCAGTACTTTAAGATATCTCGTAATATCTTCTGTATTAAGGAATTTAATTTTTGTAAAATGCCTGCCGATTATTTCCTCTCTGGTCTGCCCCAGAAAATCCAATACTTTATCATTGCATAATGTAACAATTCCTTTTTCGTCAAGAGTGATTATGCCAAAAGGAGCAGAATTAATGAGAGTTTCATATTTGTCCCTGTTCTCTTCTAATGCTTCTTCAATTTCTCTAGAATCGCGATGTGGACTTTCGTATTCATCTATTATTTTGTGAATTTTTTCCAACTCAGACAACAATTCTTCTTTAATGTTCTTGCTTTCTTCCATCTTATAATTATTTACCTTTAAATTTTGTTATAGTCTTTAAAAACTTTTAAGAATGCTCCTGATAAATTTTATAAAATTTTCTATATAATCCCTCTTCCCTGTTTTTATTATATTATAATAAAAACTTTTATAATTACAATTCTACATTATACCAAAAAATTAATATTTTATACTATTATAAATATAATTTTCATACTTATATAAATTTAACTATCATTTGAGGTTATGTTCCGGGTCAGAGAAAATTACACACCAGTGTAAATACTGCAAAATCAACTCAAATACAAATGTATCAAAATTTTTGAGGTGAATTTAATATAGGGTATATTAATATATGTTAGATTATTATTGGTGCCTTTAGTATTTCCATTCTATTGAATTCAGCCGGTAGGCTCCTATATTTATCAATATATTATAGAGAAATAGATTAAGTACCATTTCCAGTACCAGTATTACCGGAAATGCCGTAAAATAGGACCAGTTCAGATAATTTGCAATAAATAACATTCCGACAATTATACTCCCAAAAAAAAGAAGATATATAATAAAGAATAATAACAACAGTATGCCTCCCAAAAACGAAACATTACTTTTACTTGATTGTGATGGTTTAAAAACAGGGAAAAGAGTTCCAATAAAGGTACAGATAACTGAATCACCCCAGCTAAATAAAATTAAAAGAAGCAGCCCCGCTATAAGAGTTATTATTCCGGGTTTATACAAAAAATAAAATATTAACATAACAATACATCCCGTTAGTGCCGTTATGCATGTACTAAAAATAATTTTTGTTCTTAAAATTTCTTTAGCATGCACCGGAGCTGTTTTTAATATCCAGAATTTTAATCCTTCCCCACCTATATTATTACCCGCTACATTTATATTTATCATTCCTGAAACCAGTAAAGGAAATAATAAAAAGAAAAGGGTTTCAATTTTTATAAAAAAATTAATATCACCTCTATTATTAGCCTCATTTGAAATAGACCAAAAAAATATAAAAACAAGCATTATAAGCGGCATAAAAAATTGTATGAGTCTTCTTACATCTCTTGAAAGCACTTTAAGGTCTTTTATTATCATATAATTAATACCAGAAAATAATGAAAATCCATATTTTCCTTCAACAATTGTTTTTGATTTTTCTATTTTTGTTTTTCTTAATTTTCTCCTGCTTATTACCTGGGAACTACTAGACCAGCCCGTATAATATAACTTCTGTGAAAGCATAATACAAAGAAATACCAATACCGCAGAAATAGAAGTAATGAATACAAAATTTAAAGCAAATCTTCCATAATCGCCATTATGCAGGAAAAATAATGTATTTGAACCAATGGTGGAGGGTAGAATCTTTAAAAACGGCCTGTTAAATGTATTTATAATATACTGCTGTATATTTTCAGGTTCCATTACGCTCAGATCCGGAGATAAATTTTTTATATATCTGGGGAGGATTTGTGAAGATAACCATATGAATAATCCTAATAATCCTCCTGCAACAGCAAGTATTTCTCTCGCCCTCGCAGGATTAATATATCTTGCAGCAATCATTCCTATTAAAATTCCAAGGCTGGTGGGAATAGATAAGACAGAAATAAAAATTATAAGCATAACAGGATAATAAATAAGAGGCATTTCCGATGTTATCCCATAAGCTATTAAAAATGGAAGTACAACTATAAAGAATATATAGGAATTTGAGATCAACGCCTCTATGTATTTATATGTAAAAACTACCCGGTAACTGATAGGCAGACTTAACAACAATTCCAGATCTTTTGATAAATACAGTATATAAAGACTTGCAGCAATGCCGGTAAATAATATAAAAATAAAGACTGCAGCCAGTGCATAATCTAAAGCTATATCAAATACCGTATTGGCTAGTTCTGTATCTAATTTGTCATAAATAAATGAAATAAGCTTTGATGAATAATATAGAATAAGGGAAAAAATTATCACTCCGGCTGCGGTCCCGATAATTCTTCCGGCTCTTTTTTTGGACTCATCCCTGGTAAATCCCAGAATAATAATGGTTAATCTATTTTTAAGTAATAAATTAAGCACAGACGTTTTTAAGTCAACGATTTGATTATATCTATATCTTCATCTCCCCCGGTTAACCTAAGGAATATCTCTTCAAGATTACTTTTTTTCTCAACGGATAATTCTCTAAGTTCTTCCATATTCCCTATGGCTATTAACTGCCCATTCTGGATGATGCCAACCCTATCGCATAACCTTTCAGCAATTTCCAGAATGTGGGTTGACATAAAAATACAGTCTCCGGCCTTTGCCCTTAATTTTAAAATATCTTTTATTATTTTTGCGCTTTTAGGATCAAGGCCTACTGTCGGTTCATCAAAAAAAAGTATTTCCGGTGAATGAATCAATGCTCCCGCTATGGCAATTTTTTGTTTCATTCCATGTGAATAACTTTGAATTAATTCCTCACCCTTCTCATTCAGATCAAAAATCTTTAAAAGCTCCGCTATTCTTTTCTCAATTTCTTTTTTATCTATCCCGAATAAATTTCCCATAAACCTTAGAAACTCTTTACCTGTCAATTTATCATAAATCTGCGGTTCTTCAGGTATAAGTCCGATAGCTCTCTTTGCTTCTACCGGATTTTCCTGTATATCTTTTCCCATGATTTTAACAATCCCTGAAGTAGGCTTGAGTAAACCGGTCATTAATTTAATAGTGGTTGTTTTCCCTGCTCCGTTCGGGCCTAAAAACCCAAATATTTCTCCCCTTTTAACTATAAGATTCAATTTATTTACAGCAGTTGTTTTTCCAAAATTTTTGGTTAAATCAATAGTCTCTATAGCAACCGAATCATCATCCATACTTAAACAACTCCCTGCGCTACCATAGCATTGGCTACTTTAAGGAAACCTGCTATATTTGCACCCATTACCAGATTATCTTCATCTCCATATTCTCTGGCTGTTATAATGATATTATTTAATATCCCTGTCATAATTTCTTTAAGTTTTTTATCCACTTCCCCGGCAGTCCATTGCATCCTCATACTATTCTGACACATCTCCAGAGCAGAAACTGCTACCCCTCCGGCATTTGCGGCTTTTCCGGGGGCGTATAATATTTTGTTTTCCAGAAAAATTTTAACAGCTTCAGGTGTGCAGGGCATATTTGCTCCCTCCCCTACAGCGAAACATCCATTTTTTTGTAAAATTTCAGCGTCTTCGGAGTCTATCTCGTTTTGTGTCGCGCACGGGAGCGCAATGTCACACTTGACCTTCCAGATTTCCCTGCAATTCTTTTCAAACTTAACACCCGGATATTTATTTTTATATTCCTCTATCCTGCCATTATTAATTTCTTTTATTATTTTTATTTCCTCCAGATCCAGGCCATCGGGATTATAAATACAGCCATTTGAATCACTCATGGCTACAACTGTGCCTCCCAGTTCCCTTGCTTTTTGATGGGCATATATTGCTACATTACCTGAACCTGAAATGACTATTCTTGCTCCTTTAAATGCTTTACCCTTCTTATTTAATAAATCATTAACGAGATAAACCAGACCATAGCCTGTAGCCTCTTTTCTCATCAGGCTCCCGCCGTATTCTATGCCTTTACCGGTCAGAACACCTTCAAAAGCATTTTTTAATCTTTTATACTGTCCAAACATATAA
>CAZLME010000044.1:0-11610 GCA_964560595.1 uncultured Actinomycetota bacterium | reverse complement strand
AAATAATTACTTCTCTGCATGAAAGAAATAAAAAGCTTCTTTCCGGATATAAAAATATAAAGATGAGTAACCATGATGGTTACCTTGGATGGAAGGAGCATTCACCGTATGACAGAATAATCGTTACCGCAGCACCTGACCATATCCCGCAGCCTTTCATCGAACAATTAAGGGACGGAGGGGTAATGGTTATTCCTGTCGGTCAATCAAACTGGAGCCAGGTTCTATATAAAGTAATCAAACGGGGACATGATATAAAAAAGATAAGTTTATGTGATGTGGCTTTCGTCCCGTTAACGAGGAATCAAAACCTAATATAAATAAAACAATAAAAAGGCTTGCAGCTTTTTATGGATAAGGAAGAACTGGTAAAAATCCTAAAAGAAATAAGTATTCTCCTGGAGTTAAAAGATGAAAATCCTTTTAAAATCAGAGCTTATCAGAATGCAGCCCGGGCACTGGAGTCATCGGATATAGATTTTAACAGGGATTTAAAAGCAGAAGATTTTAAAAATATAAAAGGGGTAGGCCCACGTATTGCGGAAAGGATAAAAGAATTAATTGATACCGGCAAGCTTAAGGTTTATGAGGAACTTAAGGAATCTATACCTCCCGGCCTGGTAGAAATGCTTTCAATTCCCACTATGGGTCCTAAAAAAATAAAATATTTATATGAGAACCTGGGTATAAGTGATATCAGTCAGCTTGAATATGCCTGCATAGAAAACAGGCTTATAACCCTGCCTAATTTTGGGAAAAAAACCCAGGAAAATATTCTTAAAGGTATTGAAATCCTAAAAAAATATAAGGGTAGGTATCTTTATGCAAACATAATAAATGAAGCAGAAATAATCCATGAGAAAATTAAGAATTTTAAATACATTAAAAGATCAAGCCTTGCCGGAAGTGTCCGGAGAAAAAAAGAAGTGGTTAAGGATATTGATATTGTTGCAAGTAGTAACAAACCTGACAAGGTTATGGATTTCTTCACCAGCCTCGATGAGGCAGAGGATATTATAGCCAGGGGAGACACAAAATCCAGCATCAGATTAAAATCCGGAATTAATGTAGATATAAGAATCGTAGAAGATTACCAGTACCCTTATGCCCTGCATCACTTCACTGGAAGCAAAGAGCATAATACGGCAATGAGAACCGCTGCTAAAAAAGAAAACATAAAAATGAATGAATACGGTCTTTTTAAAAATGATAGGCTTATTAAATGCTCCAATGAAAAGGATATCTATAGTTATTTTTCAATGGACTGGATACCCCCTGAACTCAGGGAAAATTATGGAGAAATTGAAGCAGCAAAAAATAAAACACTTCCAAAATTAATAGAAGAAAAAGATATAAGAGGAATATTCCACATCCACACTACATACAGTGACGGAAACATCGGTCTGCTGCAGGTTTATAACTACCTTAAAAAAATGGATTTCCAGTATGCCGGAATTAGTGAGCACAGCAAATCTGCCGCTTATGCGGGAGGATTAAAAGATGAGGATATTAATAAATATATGGAAGAAATAAATAAATTAAATAAAAAACTTTCCGGTTTTAAATTTTTTAAGGGAATTGAATCCGATATTCTCATTGATGGAAATCTTGATTATAATGAGGATATACTTAATAAATTTGATTTCATCATTGCCGCAATTCACTCCAGTTTTAACTTAAGTGAAGAACAGATGACAAATAGGATTATAAGAGCCATTGAGAATAAGTTTACCACCATGATAGCCCATCCTACCGGAAGGCTGCTTCTGTCAAGAGATCCCTATAAGGTAGATATTATAAGAATAATAAATGCAGCAACAGAAAATAACGTAGATATAGAATTAAATTCAAGCCCCTTAAGACTGGACCTCGACTGGAGGATGTGTAAATATGCAAAGGAAAAAGGAGTAAAAATTTTTATAAATCCGGATGCCCATAGTTTAAAAAACCTGAACGACTATAAATTTGGTGTTAATACTGCCCGGAAGGGCTGGCTGGAAAAGCAGGACGTGCCAAACGCCCTCTCTGCAGAGGAACTTAGCAATTATTTAAAAAATAAGAAAATAAAAAAAGGAATAATAAAATAAAAATAAATTATCGTGATTTGAATTATGAAAACCGATAGGAATATTAAAAAGTATAGTGCCATATATACAGCCGCATATAAACCGGTGGTAGAAAATATAAATAAAATACTTAATATCCTAAACCATGAATATCCCGAAGCAGTTTCTACTTCACTCAAGCATAAAGATTCATTCCAGTTACTTATTTCCACAATTCTTTCGGCCCAGAGTACGGATAAGCTGGTAAATAAAGTAACACCCGGGCTTTTTAAAAAATATAAAAACCCTGAAGATTTCGCCATGGCAAATATAATCCAGCTTCAGGAAGACATAAAATCAACAGGTTTTTATAGGAATAAGGCAAAAAACATAATTAATTGTTCAAAGGATATCATCACGAGATTTAAAGGTACAATGCCTGATAACATTGAAGATTTAACCTCACTTCACGGTGTTGGAAGAAAAACCGCCAATGTCGTTCTGGCTAATGTATTCGGAAGGCAGGCTATAATAGTAGATACCCATGTAAAGAGGATTTCATACAGGCTTGGATTAACCATAAACACGGACCCCGTAAAGATTGAATTTGATCTTATGGGAATAATCCCGCAGGAGAGATGGAGCAGTTATTCTCACATGATAATTGAACATGGAAGGACTATTTGCCTTGCAAGAAGCCCGAAATGTCATGTATGCAGGCTCCTAAAATATTGCAGGTACGGCCAGGAAAATGCTTAGTTTTAAATATCCTTATCTTGAAATTTAAATTTCCTTGCCAAGAGTTGATTTTGCCAGCAGTGCATGCTTTACACCCTTTATTATCTTAAGTTTAGTCTCAAGCTCAAATAACTCTGCAATTTTACCTTTTACCACGATTACTTCAAGACAGGTATCATGGTCAAGATGAACATGCTGGCTGGATATTATGACTTTATGGTAGTCATGCTGGATATTTATAATGTCATCGACAAGCTCTCTCCGGTGATGGTCATATATTATAATTATAGCTCCTGCAACCTTTTCATTTGCATTGTCAGACCACCGACTGTCTACCAGCTCTTTTCTTATTAAGTCCCTTAAGGCCTCGGAACGGTTTCCATAACCTCTTTTCCTGACATAACTATCAAATTTATCCAGTAAATTTTTTTCTATAGATACGCCAAATCTCTTTAATATATCCATTTCATTTCCTTTTATTATGGTTTTAAAAAAACATTCTTAAAATAATATAAATAACTCCCTGTAATAATTACTGTCTGCGCATCAATGCATAGAGACTTATATCTTCTTTTTTGTTAAATATATTTTTACCGCCCGGTCCCAGAAGCTCTATACTCTTAAAACCTGAGTTTCCGGCCATTTTTATAAATAAACCGACCTTAAGGGTACAGAGATAAGAAGAGTTCACAAAAAAATCTTCTACTTTTTCTTCACAAATTACGGTAATTATAAAATCAACCCGGGTCTTAATTTTCCCATATTCAAAATGTTTGATAAAAATATAATTCTTCCCATTTTTTTCAACTATTTTTGGGGTATAGAACCTGTTTTTTTCCATAACATCAGAATTAAAATTTATGAATTGAACTATTGCCAGGCCATTTTTCGCCAGCTTGTTTTTAATTTTCTTAAGGGCCTGTTTGATACTCCTCCTGTTTCCCAGAATGGGAATAGTGTTTCCAAGACATGTTATCAGATCAAAAGGACCATATGGAATTTTATCCAGTCCTTCAAATCCCTCTTTTATCAGGATGATATTTGAAGATTTAACCACTTTTTCTCTGGCAAATTCTATCGCCTCTCCTGACGGGTCGACAGCAATAACTTCTTTTGCATAGCCGGCAAAAAGTTGTGAATGATGTCCCGTTCCGCAGCCTATATCAAGCACACTCTCAATATTATTTTTCTTGAATATATCTATAAAAAAATCTCTTTCCTTATCCAGTCTTTTATTCCAGTCCACCTGCAAATCATAAAATTCCGGGCTTAATTTAAAATTTTTTTCTTTCATTCAAAATCACCTGATCCGGCATTATCATTTTAAATCTTTGTCGGTGCCATGTTTTAGCATTTTATGATATCACAACTGTTAAAATTAACATATACGGCAGAGCCACTTTGAAAAAATGAGATAACACATGATAAAAATCTGGATTATATCTTAAATTAAATTATATTATTGTATATAATTACATATAAAATAATATCAGTTAATAAGCCAATTTTCTTTCCGGTAACAGTGTCATATACAGGATGCCATATACAATTTAAGGTATTATAAATGAAAATAGCAATTACTTCTGACGTACATTTAAAAACAAAAAAAGAATCACCCGAAAGGTGGAACGCATTAAGAGATATCCTTGATAAAATGCTTTCCGAAAATATTAAAATATTAATAATAGCAGGTGATTTATTTAATGAAGAAAGCCAGAACTACTCCGATTTTGATGAATTTTGCAGGAATCCAAAATATACCGGCAGCCATATAAAGTTTTATATAATCCCCGGAAACCACGATCCCTCCATCAAACAGCAGTATTTTACCTCGGATAACATTACGGTTTTTGATAAAACTACGATTTTTTCATTGGGTGAGCCGCCGGTCACTTTCTCTTTCATACCGTATCTTCCGGCTAAATCTATGGGTGAAGTCCTGGCAGAAAATAGTAAAAACCTGTCCGGTACATGGATCTTAATAGGGCACGGCGATTACACAGCCGGCCTCCGAAACCCGAATCCTTACGAGCCCGGCATTTATATGCCCATTTCCAGAAATGACATCCAGTACTACAATCCGGCTAAAATCATTCTGGGTCACATTCATAAAAGAATAAACTTTGGTAAAGTTTATTACTCCGGATCCCCGTGCGGGCTGGATATAAATGAAACCGGAAAAAGAAGCTTTCTAATTTTAAATACAGGCACCCTGGAAATAAGCGAAAAAGCAATAGATACCGATTTCATATTCTTTAATGAAACTTTAATCTCACTACCCACCGCCAATGAGTTTGATTACATGAAAAAAAAGATAGAGGATATGATAGACAGCTGGAATATAAATAAAAATGAATTATCAAAGGTTATAATCCGTCTAAAAATCAAAGGATACTCATCCGACAGGAGCAGGCTTTTTGAAGTAATTAAAAAAACACTTAAAGATTTTACTTTTTATAATCATGAAGAGCCAGATTTAACCGCAGTATCAATATTTAATGATCCGGAAAGAATAACTATTGTAGAGAAACTGAAGGGTGAAATAGAAAAACTTGAATGGACCGATGAAATTGCTTCTAAGGAAGATATCCTTGAAAAAGCTCTTCATAAAGTATTAAAAGAATAATTTTATAAGAATAACAAGAAATTTATGGGAATTATAATCAATAAGATATCAGTAAAAGATCTGGGTCCGATTAAAAACTTTTCAGCCGGCTTTGGTATTTTTAATCTTATATACAGTAAAAATGAAAGAGGGAAAACCTTCCTTACGGAATTCATAATACGCTGTCTGTTTAAAAATATTAGCCGCTGGAGTTATTTACGTGAAGGAGGAAAAGGGAAAGTCGCTATCGGCGGACTGGAAAAGCAACCGGTCGATTTTACTCCTTTGTCTAAACAAAAGCTTGAAGATTACTGGGAAAGCAGTGAAAAGGGCCTTCCCTTATCTATGGCAAAACTGCTTGTGGCCAGAGGTGGTGAAGCCGGAATTGAAGACGGTGAAGGAATAAGTAAATTCTTAATAAAAGAAGTGCTGTCCGGTATAAATATCCTTGATAAAATCGACAGTGACAGCAATATTTCAAAAACAGTAAAGAAATCAGAAATCAGCAGCAATCAGATTATTATCTCTTTGGTTGGCGAAGGGAAAAAATATACAGATATTAGAGACGAGTTAAACAGCATTGAAAAACAATTTGAAGATATAGAATCCGGATATGCCCAGGGGATGTTAAAAACCTCAAGATTGGAAGAAAAAGCCATGCAGGAAAAACTTACCCGGCTAAACAGGGCAAGAAGACACCTTGCATACATGATTTCGGAAAGAATAAAAAAATTGAATGAGAAACTTGATTATGTCCCGGAGGATGAATCAGCTAAAATAGAGAATGGAATTTCAATATACAGCAGTAAAAAAGAAAACTACAGCCGGCTGGAAGAGGATTATGAAAACACACTTAAAGAAAGCAAAGACTGCAGATGGCTGGACAGCGCATTATCCCAGTATAAAGATTTGATATCAAAAGCCGTAAAAAAACCAGGTAAATTTTTACTTATTCTATGCGGTATTTTTACAGCTGCCGGGATAACTTCAGTGGCAGTGTTGCTTTACTTCTACCCGGGAATTTCTGTTTCTCTGCTTTTTTTATATGCCGGAATTTTATGTTTTTGTTTTTTAGCTACATTGATATTTTCTCTTATATACATTAAAAAACTGAATGATTTTTTAAGGCAGGCGGGACAAAATGAGGAATTAAATAAAATTAAGGAAGAATTTAAAAAAAGGACCGGTGAAGATCTGACAGATATTTCTCTGCTTGAGTCAACTTTGAACAAACAAAAAGAATCAAGAAGCAGGTTTATGGTAATAGAAAATCAAATCAATACTCTTAAAAAAGAACTTCAGGAGCAGCATTTCTTTATCAACCGGAAAATAAAAAGTTTTTATGGAAGAGAAGTAAGCGAAAAAGACTGGGAAACAATAATTAAAGAATTAAAACAAAATAATAAGAATATAAAAAATCAGATTGACAGTGAAAAAGAAGAATTATACAAACTGGGAGTACCGGAAGAAGATTACCTTCCGGAAGATACCGGAATTAAATACAGCCGGCAGGAATACGGAAAAATACAGTCTGATCTTGAAAATATCCAGACGGAAATTAAGGACCAGGAATCAAGGATCCAAAATCTGAAATACAGTATATGCGGAAAAACCGGGGATGACCCCAGCATCAGCTGGGAAGAGCTCATTGAAAATCTCCAGAAAAAAAGGCAGGAAGTGCGGAATGAACTAAAAGAAATTTCCGCCGGTATCATAGCCGGTATGGTAGTCCATAAGATTGTTTCCGGTTTACGTGAGGAAGAGGATGTAAAAATAAAAGAAGGGTTGCAGTCGGAAATAGTTACAACTCCCTTAAAAGATATTACTCAAAGATATACCGGTCTTGACCTGGATGACGGTAATCTGATTGTTTCAGATCCTTATGATAATTTTAATATAAGAGATTTAAGCACAGGTGCCAGGGAACAGGTGATGCTGGCATTACGAATTGGTTTTACCGTTAAATTATTAAAAGAAGATTCGCTCTTTTTAATACTTGATGATGCGTTCCAGCATTCCGACTGGGAAAAACGTGAAATTCTTATAGATAAACTGGCAGAGATTGCAAAAAGAGGCTGGCAGATAATATATTTAACCATGGACGATCATATAAAAAGATTATTTGATAAAGCAGGTAAAGCATTTGAAACCGGTAAATATAAGAGCTTTGGTTTGTAGATGAATCTTACAAAAAGGGAAGTTTTTCTTTTTTTAAATAAGCAACTGCCTGGCTGGAAGCTACAATCTTATTCAAATTATTTTTTACGATAATATCATAAGTAGCTATTGTATTCCCCCTGCTTACTTCTTTTGCTTCAGCTCTAAGTATATCTCCTGCAAAGGAAGGCCTTATATAATTTATATTTATATCAAGTGCCACTGCAACCGTTCCGTAAGAATTTGCGGCGGACCCGAAAGCTACATCTACCAGGGAAAAAATCGCCCCACCGTGAATTATGGAGAAGAAATTTTCATGTTTTTTCAAGACTTTCATCTCGGCAACTGAGTTCCCCTGATTAAGCTCTACAATCTTTATATTGAAAAGTCTTGCATAGGGCTCTTTTTCTACATTTTCTTTGATTTTTTGCAGTAAATCTTTATTCATAATTTATTATAATACTTCTACCGGCTTCTTATCCTTTTTACTACCTTCCTTTATGCTATCTTTTTGCTTTTTAATATTGGATAACTCAATAAGCCTGCCGTGCGGACAGGCCTCAATGCACATCCTGCAGAGCGTGCATTTTGTAAAATCAAATTCAGGAATAGATTTTTCTTCGTTCCAGATTATGGCTTCGTTTTCACAGGTTCTAAAGCATTTCTTGCAATGCAGGCAACCACTATCACATTTCTCTCTTCCGGGTATATCTCTAAGCGGTTGATAACTGCATAAATAAACTATATTCGAATCTGCCGGTATGAGTTTAATAATATTTCTGGAACATTCTTTTACACAGATGCCGCAGCCTGTACACTTTTCTGGATCTATTGCGGCTACATTCATCTCTTTATCGATAGAAATTGCATCACTTGGGCAAACCGCCACACAATCCCCCAATCCAAGACAGCTATAAGGGCATCTCTTATACCCGCCAATAAGTTTAGATGCAGCGTTACAGGTTTTAACACCCCTATAATCACCTATTAAATCTGAATTTCCGTAACAATGGACTACTGCCTTTTTTTTAATTGAAGACGATTCTATTTTAATATCAAGTACTTTCTCCAGGCTTTCAAGCATGGCAGGGTTGTTCAGCACGGTAGCACAGGCGCTGGTAAAAAAAATATTTTTATCCTTTGCCAGTGCCTGAGCGTAGGCAAAACATCCCGGATAACCGCAGGCACCACAGTTAACTCCTGGTAGTTTTTCTGAAATCTCTTCAGCTTTTTTAAGTGACTCTGGCTCTTTGGGAAGAAATCTATATACCAAAAAAATAAGTATGCCACATACAAGTCCTATTGCGCTTAAAATTATTATATTTAATCCAGTACTCATAATTAAATTTAAATTTATAAAATATTTTATATTTATACCATTCCTTTAAAACCGACAAATGCCAGTGCCAGAAGCGCCGCTGTTAGAAAAGCTACCGGTAATCCTCTCATAGATTTCGGAGAGTCAGCAAGACCAAGTTTTTCTCTTATGCCTGACATAATAATAATCACAAGTGTATAACCAACTCCCGCACCAAGAGCATTTACCACACTTTCCAAAACTGAGTAATTCTCTGCTGAATTTATTAGTACTATGGCCATTATTATGCAATTAGTGGTAATCAAAGGTAAATAAATACCCATTGTATTATACAGGATTATATTGGTCCTCTTTATAATAACTTCCACTATTTGCACCAGAGACGCTATTACCAGAATATATATTACAATATTCATAAATTCTACTTCATAAGGTACCAGTATATAGTTATAAATCACCGAAGTGGAAACAGAGGCAATCAGCATTACCAGGGTTACAGCTATACCCATGCTGAAAGCATTGGATAATTTTTTAGATACTCCGAAAAAAGAGCATAGTCCCAGAAATTTAGCCAGGACCATATTATTTATAAGAACCATCCCAATAAAAATGGTAAAAAGATTATTCATACTTCATCACCCCTGCCAATCTCAGTATTGCCATCGTGACCCCTATTACCAGAAAAGCTCCCGCTGGAGAAATAAAAAATATCAGGGGATGTTCAGATAAACCCGGTAGTTTAAATAGCTCCCTTCCAAATATTTCCAGCTTTCCGGTGCCCATAATTTCCCTTACAAAAGCAATCACCACAAGAGCAATTGCAAAGCCGATCCCTTCTCCTATCGCATCTGAAGCAGAAAGCAGCACCGGATTCTTGGAAGCGAACGCCTCTGCCCTCCCTAAAACAATGCAATTCACCACAATAAGTGGGAGATAAATCCCGAGCGATTTATATAGCGCTGGAACATATGCTTCAACGACAAGACTTAAAATAGTAACAAATGTGGCTATTACAACTATAAAAACAGGAATCCTGACCATGGAAGGTGTTACTTTTCTTATACTTGAAATTATTATATTTGAGCCAAGCAGGACAAATATTACGCCTGCGCTCATCCCCAGAGCGTTGGTAATAGAATTTGTAATCGCCAGAACAGGACAGAGACCTAAAATAAGTATGAACACAGGATTTACTACGATAATACCTTTTACCAGCTCTTTCCAGAATCCGCTATCACCTCTTTTATTGCCTTTTACATGTTGTTTCTGTGGATGGCCGGTCTGTGGCTCCTGACAATTACCTTTATCTTTCCAATCATTCATTTTAATATTCCATTCTTTTTACAAACTGCATTTTAATATACTACTTTTCTAAAGTATTTAATATTTCAGTCATCTTTTCATGAATTGCATCCACTACAGCACTTGAACTTATAGTAGCCCCGGTTATTGCGTCTATTTTACCACCCTCAGACTTAAGGGTAATATCATTTACAGACAGCCCTTTAAATTGATCGGTAAAAGAACTCTCGATTATCCTGGCGCCAAGGCCGGGTGTTTCAGTTTGCGAAAGTATAGATACTCCCTTAATTTCGAAACTATTATTTAATCCTACTAGAATATCAATATCCCCTCCATATCCACTGCCACTTGCAATAAAAGTATAACCGGCTTTTTCTCCATCCTGATATATAATATATATTTCATCCTCAATCTCATAGTTGCTCATTTCAGGAAAAATTTTTTCAAGAGTTTCAGTAATTTCCTCTATTCTTCTGGATTCCACTACAGACGAGGTTATATTATTGACTACTATCAGCAATATCACTGAAACAGTCACAATCACTGCAAGAAAAATAACCGGATATGCTTTATTTGATAAAAATTTTTTAGACATTTTTCTTTTTCCTGATAAAACCAAATGGTCTTACCCTCACGTATTTATCTATTAGAGGGGTAAAAGCATTCATAATAAGTATAGAAAAACACACTCCTTCAGGCATACTGCTAAAATTCCTTATAAGCACAGTCAATATTCCCAGACCCACTCCAAATATAATCCTTCCGTTTTTCGTTACCGGCGAAGTTACATAATCGGTCGCCATAAAGAATGCGCCAAGCATTAATCCCCCTGCCATAATCTGGAATAATACATCCCTTCCCATTATAAAAGAACCCAGCGCAACAGTGCCAATATAGACTGCCGGAATTCTCCAGTCTATTATCCGGAATACCACAAGGATCAATGCTCCGATTAATATAAACATTGCTGACGTTTCTCCAAGGGAGCCCCCGGTATTTCCAAAAAACAAATCTTTGTATAAGGAAATTTTATCTGATTGGTAGGTGAAATTCTCGCCCAGCGGAGTTGCTCCCGTTAAAGCATCGTAATTAAAGTGAGTAGGAAGGACCCAGGTTGTCATCTCACCGGGAAAACATACTGATAAAAACGCCCTTCCTGCCAGTGCCGGATTAAAAATATTATGCCCGAGTCCCCCGAAAGCTTCTTTTGCTATGGCGATAGCAAAAAATGATCCGATAGCAGCCATCCATAACGGCAGTCTCGGTGGAAGTGTAAGCGCAAAAAGAAGGCCTGTAATTACCGCGCTCCCGTCCATAATAAATCTTTTTTTCCTTAGTTTTTTTATAATAAACTCGGTGAGCACAGCTGTTACTATACTGGTAAGTATTAAATAAATCGCATAATATCCGAAATAATAAATACTTGCACCAGTGGGAAAAAGAAG
>CAZLME010000043.1:9472-11629 GCA_964560595.1 uncultured Actinomycetota bacterium | reverse complement strand
AATAATATGGTCTATAAGATAGTAGAGCTGAAGGAAATGATTGAGGATTATAAAAGATATTTTTCCGATTTAAAAAAATGTATTGATATTGAGGTAGACGGCGGAATTAATATTGATACCGCACCGGTTGTTGTGAAAGCGGGAGCTAATGTACTTGTTATGGGTAAGGCAATCTTTTATTCAAAAAACCCGTCTGAATATATAAAAAAAGTAAGAGAAAAAGTATCAGCTGCTGTTAGCATATAATTTTCCATTTATTGGGTGGCTATGCCGTTTTGCGGGGAGCCTTTTTGGTTTTGGAGGTTTAGCTCTGGTTATTAAAGACGGGCTTGTGAGTCTAAAAAAACAAAATCATGAAATCCTGTCTATCATACCTGATCTGTGCTATATAGAATTGGTATTTGAAGTACTATGCTCCCGGGTAAAAAAATAGTCCTATCTTTTGAGGATAGGACTATTTTTTAGGTAATATTTTGGCGAAAATCAATCAGCAGATATAGCTTCGGTTGGACAGCTCTCAACAGCTTCTTCAATGCATTCTTCATCGTTATCGTCATAGTCAGTTTTTATAACCTCTGCAATGTCCTCATCTTCATTTAATTTAAAGATATCAGGGCATGTTTCTTCGCATAAACCGCATCCGGTACAAAGTTCTTTATCAATTTTTACTTCCATGGAATTCCTTTCCACTATTTTCTTTGCAATGTTGTTATGTAATATACAAAATTTTTATTACCATTTCAATAAAAAAGTTTTTTTGAAATTATATAGTAATACTACTAAGGATATAGAGTTTGTTGACTATTAAAAAGAGGATTGTTATTATTTCCTGGTTAATTAAGAGACTGCTATTTTAAAAAAAGGAAAAATACAATAAGCAGGAATAATTGTTTGATGGATGGAAGATATAATAAAAACTTCATTATCAAGAGAGTTTTATAATAGAGATACTTCAAAAGTAGCAAGGGACCTACTCGGGAAAGCGCTGGTTAAATATTCTGGACTGGAGATGGTGGGAGGTTTAATTGTGGAAACTGAAGCTTATTATGGACGGGATGATCCTGCCAGTCATGCTTACAGTGGAAAGACACCCAGAAGTGGAATAATGTTTGGAAAACCGGGAATAGTCTATGTCTATTTGTGCTATGGAATGTATTACCTGTTAAATATCGTAACAGAAAACGAAGGAAAGCCCGGAGCGGTTTTAATAAGGGCACTGGATCCGGTATGGGGAATTGACATTATGAAACAAAGGAGAAATACAAACAGCAATCTGGCTGATGGGCCAGGAAGGTTGACAATGGCACTGGGTATAGATATAAAAAGTAATGGAGCTGATATTGTAAAGGGAGAAAATGGATTATATATATTTGATTATAGTAAACAAAATAACTGTAGGAAAGTAAATAATAATCATAAAATAATAAGAACCTGCAGGGTAGGAATAAAGAAAGGACAAGACATGCCTCTCAGATTTTTATTTCATAAAAAAGGTAAAAGAATGCTTAGAGGAAAATAATTTTTGGTTTAATAAAAAAATTTTATTATTAATTTAAAAAATGCTTTATAATTATCTAACAATGATTGCCTTTATTAAAAGATTATTAGCAGCTTTATCAAAGACATAGAGATTATGTTCTGGTGGTGACAAATATGGATGTGATAGATTTTAAAAAATTAAATAAGCTTCCTTATATTACCAGAAGGATGTATGTTATCAAGAATATATGCGAGTCTCGAGGGGTTGATTTAGAATATTTATTTAGCCTTTTTAATTTATATGATAAAAAAAACAGAGGAAAATGGTTCTGGCAGAAAGCAGCTTTTACAGGAGCACTTAAGGACAGTTATGATAGCTTTGATGCAGAGATAAACAAAATTGTGATAGATTTAAAGCAAGCAGATGAGAGAAAAACAAAAGAACAAATAAAGGCGGCTTCTGATGTATTAGACAAACTATTAGTCAATATAGAAATTAATTGTAATGTTGATAGAAAAAGAGATTTCAATTATATTAAAGAAAATCTTGGGGAAAATTTTAAGAAATTGATTATTGATAGCTTATATAGAAAATTTAAATAATAATTTAATTATAGATTTCGATTAATTATTCAATTATTGAGTATTCCGCTACATACTTCTGTCCTTCCTCATATT
>CAZLME010000043.1:0-9462 GCA_964560595.1 uncultured Actinomycetota bacterium | reverse complement strand
GTAATAAGGAAGATTATCCGTATTATTTAAGTCTAAAGCCGTTTCATAGCTGCCTGAAGCGATTTCTACTTCCAGGGTAGAATTTTTTTCCACTTCTACTACTTTGTACTCAGGTCCTTTTAAATATACGGTTAAATCAAATTCAGTACTGTTTTCTATTACAAGTATGCTCTTTCCAGGACCCCAGAATCTGCGTACAGGGGCAGGTTGTTCAAGTAAATTATAATTTGAGGAAGTAATTAATTTTAGTTTAGAATCAATCAGCCGGGGGGTAATCTCTTCTTCCATCTGCGGGTAATATTCAATAATTATTTTGTATAAAAACAGCGATTTTTCATACTCGCCTGAACTGTATTTTTCTCCTGCGATTTTTTTTAAGATATTAAGAGAAATATCGGGGAATATCATACTTTTCAGGTATTCATTTATACTTCCATAATTATAATCAAGGGCGTCAAGTTCCATAATTTTTAAAAATACTTCCACGCTTTCCTGGTAATCATTGCTGTTTATTAGTTCTATTGATTTACTGATATATATATTTGACAAAAGATAACTGGCATCGTAAAAATATTTGCTTTCATCATAGTCATTTACAATTGCTTCAAGATATTCCATGGATTTATCCCAGTTTCTGATTTTATTAAAACTCAGCGCTGCTTTATAAAGGTATTCAGGGATTTTATATACAGAAATAAAAGCCTCATCCGTACTCGGAAAATTATTTTTAATATCCTCGAGTACTGTAACAGCTTTCAAATAATTTTCGGCAGAAAGTTCATATTCTTCATTATTAAAATATTCGTCAGACAAATTTATATAGCATTCTTCAAGGACTTTTTTTATTTCGAGATCATCATTACTGAATATTTCCAGATTTATTGCTTTATCGAAGCTGTCAACAGCTTCTTTATAATTTTTGTTTGAAAAATAGGCAAATGAGATATTCTCAAGTGCCGTATTTGCATGGCGGCTGTTGGGATAATTATCAAGAAGTGTTTTGTATTGATTTATAGAGTGTTCATAGTTTTTATTATCAAAACTTTTCTCAGCTGTTTTATTTAAAGCAAAAGGGCCAAAAAAATTGGACAGTATTAATCCCGTAACGGATAGTAAAAAAAATATGATAAAAAAAGTGCTTCCCTTTGTTCTTCTGGCAAAGTTAACAATTACAAAGATAAAGCTTATTATTATTACCGGTATGCAGATAAATGGAAGGATATCCCAGAACTTTCCCCTGTCAATGAATGCAAGATATCCAATGCCTGCGGAAACTAATATAAAAATAATTATAAAAACAATTGAGCAAGCATCAATCCTTGATCTTCTTCTATATATATACATAAATTTACACTTCTATTGACGTTCATGAAAAATATTAACATAAAAAAAAAATATTAAAAATAAAAAGGTTAATATATATACTTAATATTAATAAATTATTTATAAATATCATATAGATAGTATATGTATTTACCTGAGTTATTATTTAATTGGATATGCAAATTTTAAAAAAAGATATAATTAAGTTCTTTTAAGCTCCATTAACAGGGTATCCCAGTATTTTCCATTAAAAAAATGATTTTTCTTCTCGGTCCCGATTAGTTTAAACCCGTATTTTCTATATACTCTTAGTGCCCGGCGGTTGTATTTGTAAACATTCAATTCAATACTTTTAAGACCGAGCTTCTGGAATACAAATTCTATAATAATTTCTACCACATCGGAACCATAACCTTTATCCCAGTAGTTCTTATCGCCGATTACGATACCCATTTCACAGTTTTTTCTTTCCCAGTCAATTTTATGCAGTGCACAGTTGCCGATATAGAAGCCGGAATCTTTATCTTCAATAGCAAAGACTACATCATTGTTAGAGTTTTGAATAAACCCAAACCATTTAAGCTCCTGTTCCTCGGTGTATTCCCGGAAATTGTGGCTGAGGTACATATTGATGGAAGGATCCTTTAGCCACATCAGTGATTTTTCTAAATCCTTTTTTTCCAGTGTCCTTAAATTTGTTTTTTTACCGTATATTTTTCCTATATGGATATTGTTTAAAAATTTTTTTCCGGACAAAATTGATTACCACTTTTTATTACTTTTTATCAATCCTACCTATGAATGCTTCTATGAGATCAATTGGTACAGGGAATACAATGGTTGAATTCTGCTCTGATGCTATTTCCTTTAAAGTTTGAAGAAATCTTAATTGTACCGATACCGGATGTTTGCTCAACACTTTTGCGGCTTCGGACAGTTTTTCAGAGGCCTGGAATTCTCCCTCGGCGTTGATTATTTTTGCTCTTCTTTCTCTTTCGGCTTCAGCCTGTCTTGCGAATGCCCTTTGTATTGTCTGCGGTAGCTCAACATCTTTAATTTCAACGGTAGAAACTTTTATTCCCCATGGGTCGGTTTGTTCATCTATTATTTTTTGAAGCTCCTGATTGATTTTGTCCCTCCTGGCAAGAAGATCATCCAGTTCGGCCTGTCCGAGTATGCTTCTGAGTGTAGTTTGTGCAATCTGCGATGTTGCAACAATATATTTTTCAATCTTAATCACACTTTTTGCGGGGTCCATTACCCTGAAATATACCACGGCATTTACTTTTACCGGAACGTTATCTCTGGTTATAATATCCTGCGGTGGTACATCCATGGTAACTGTTCTCAGATCAACTCTTATCATTTTGTCCACAAAAGGAATCATTATGATTATACCTGGCCCTTTAACCGCGCTTAATCTTCCAAATCTAAATATTACACCTCTTTCATATTCTTTTAAAATCTTAATAGCAGAGATCAGCAGAACAAGCACTATAAATATGCCGAATACTATGGCTATTAATGAACCTACTGACATTTTAACCTCCTTTTTTATTTTTATTTTTTTGTTTAATTAAAAAACCTTAAAAACAACAACAGAAGCATTAATTATAAGGCTTCTGGTATCCTAAGAAAAGGTGCGCCGGTATCAATAAAAAAAGATCTTATAACAAGCAAAGCCACACCCGCCATTAACAGTATACCACTAAAACCCTGTACTGTATCAAGTGATTTTTCCAGGCGCCGAGTTGTATAATTTTAAATAGTAGGGCTTGTTAATTTAATTGATTCAGTTGTATTGAAAATATTTTTACCATATCATTATACTAAGAAATGTCTGGAAGGTTAGAGTATTTCCCGGGAAGAAAAGAAATCTTGCATAATAGTTTATTAAATTTATACTAAAAACGGAGGATAAAAATGGAAAAATGGGAGTGTAAGGTATGTGGTTATATTTATGATCCAGAGAAAGGTGATCTGGAAAACGGCATAGATCCCGGCATAAAGTTTGAGGATTTACCAGATGACTGGGTTTGTCCCGAATGCGGCGCTTCAAAGGATGAATTTGAAATATATGAAGAATAATGGCTGTTAGTGTGATTGAGTTAATTATTTTGCATCCGAATATGGGACTATTATGGCTAAATATGTACTTTAATAGCGGAAACGGGACAGCAATTCAGGCATAACTCACATAAAATACATTTATCTTTATTGAATTTTAATTTACGGTTTTTATCATCAAGAGTTAATGCCTGCGTGATACATATTGAAGTGCATACTCCACAATCCACACAGAGATTTTTATCTATTATTATATCTTTTGCGGCTTCCTGAACGGTAACACCGGCATGTGTAAGGTATTTAACTGCTCCATCAATCTGAGTTTTATCTCCCTTTAGTTCAAGCAGCATCTTCCCTTCCATATCGGGAGTTATTTCAGCTCTTAGGATGTTAAATTCAAGATTAAATTCTTTAACCAGTTTATATGTAATCGGTTTGGTAACAATATTTTCCGGAAAACTCAATACCAGTTTTCTTTTTATCATTAGAGTTCCTCCCTGCTGAGCATATCAAGGTTAGCGTATTTTTCTTCCAGAGGCAGCGATGCAACAATATTGGTTAAATAAAATCTACCATCTTTAATTTCTTTTTTTAAAACATTGGATATTTCCAGAGCTTTAAAGTAACTGGAAATCGAACCCGTCTGGACGGATTTACCATTTATTGTTATTTTTCCACTTTTTAGCTGTTTATAATTTACCTTTCCATAAGAAGGTCTATTTCTCCTCTGGACAGAATAATCAAAAATTTCCGTATATATATCCTCATCTTTAACCCTTAGAAATTCTACCATTTCTTCATCGACTACCGGTATTGGAATACCTATTCCTATGAATATGGTAACACCGTAACCATGGAAAACACATGCCTTTAAATATTCCGTTGTCATTTCTTTTAGATTGCCTATAACAGCAATAGTCCCGCCGCCGCCGCAGGGGGTACCATTGGCGAGCCGCTCTTTTTCAGGATTATGCTGTGTACCGTACCAGGAAATATAGCCCTGACTGCCGGCAAGAAATATTTTTGTACCTATACCTATGGTCCTGAAATATGGATCATTAAGAAGTGGACTCAGCTGACCTGCACTGGAGAAAGTGGCATTACCAAAATTAGGGAGCAATTTCCCCATATAGGTATATATGGTTCTATTAGAAGAATTGGTGGCCACGGGATAATTCTGGTAAGCATTTCTGGGATTGAATAGATATGCCTGATTTACTGTATCACCGGTTATATAAGTTTCAATTTCCTTCCTCGGGTAACAGTCTGTGCCATATCCGGTTGCTCTGAGTTTTATCGGTTTTCCTGAAACCAGATCTTCAATTACGTGGGCTCCTCCGTAATTTATCCCTTCTGTTTCTGAGAGTTCGGTAGCTCCGATGTATGCATCCACGGCAGCTATTCCGGTATATGCTGGAACATCATTTAACCACACTTTTGTCATTTTTATGGGAGGGTCTGAATGACCGAAATTTATAAATGCTCCTGAAGAGCACATTGGGCTGAAAGTTGCTGTAGTAACCACATCTACTTCTTTTGCTGTTTTTTTTACTCCTTTTTCAGCTGCATAGTCAATTATCTCTTCGGCATTCAGGACCACAACTTTTCCGGTTTTTATTTTTTCATTTATTTCTTCAATAGTTTTTGCCATAACAAATTTGACCTCTGATTATAATTTAGTAAAATATAATACTCTAATATTAATTTTTTTCAAATAATCGTCCTGTTCTGGAATAGATTTTTATTTTGCTGTGTAATATAATTTTTTAAAAGTAACTAAAACTACTGTTATATTCCTTGTTTTTTATATTAAAGAACTTTTAGAAAAAAATAATTCATATGAATATGATAAGCAATAATTATGTAAATATTAAGAAGGTATTTACTGATAAATCTGATATAGATAAAAGTGTATATAGAGATAGCCTTAGATATAAGGAAAAATATAACTGGAGGATTTTATACAAATACAGCGATCTTTTTGTCAGCTGTGATAAGGATATAATCCTTAAACTGGAGAGGCTGATTAGAGAAATATACAATTTACTGGAGTCTTTTATGAAAGAAGAGCAATCTTTTCAAAAGAGTCTGTCGCCATTGAAGATAAAACAGCAATTCCCTCCGGTAATAAAAAGAATGTGCCAGAAAGCGGCTATTTTTAATGTAGGACCAATGGCTGCAGTTGCCGGTGCGGTGTGCGACTATATTGCTGCAGGTCTGGATAAGTACTGCCGCCGGTTGATAATAGAAAATGGGGGCGACGTCTTTATAAAGAGCAATAAAGATGTAGATGTCGGCGTGTATTTAAAGAATAAGAATTTTATGAATAAAATATATTTAAAAATAAGAGCAAAATATATGCCCTGTGGTGTCTGCTCTTCATCGGGGGGTTTTGGTCATTCATTAAGCATTGGGAAAAGCGACCTGGTAACGGTATTGTCAAAATCAACAATTAGTGCGGATGCAGCAGCAACAGCAATTGCGAATAAAATTATAAAACCTGCCGATATTGATAACACAATAGAGCATTATAAAGGAATAAAAGACATAACCGGTATTTTAATTATCAAAGATGACAGATTTGGTATCTGGGGGAATATTGAGTTGATAAGTATTTAACTCTTTTTAAATTCCTTGGGAGAATCTACAATATCTTTTTTTTCATCTTTTGATTTAAAAACCTCAGAGCCGGAGTCTACGATGCTTTCACCTTTAAAAAGTCCTCCTTTAGATATAGTAAGTAGTGCATCTTTCTGTGTAAGATTTCCGATAAATTTTCCGGTTGAGGCAACTTCAACTTCTCCTGAAGCTGCCATATCTCCTTTATAAGTTCCGGCTATTATAGCGTTTGCTGTTTTAATATTGGCTTCTGCACTTCCTTCTTTTCCAATTGTGATATCTTTGCCTGTTATAATCTCGCCCTTAACCAAACCATCGATCCTAAGGGAACCCGGGCAGTTAACTTTGCCTTCTATCACTACTCCTTCGGCAATAATAGTAAGGTTTTTAGTGCCCTTAATTTCTATATTTTTTCTCAATATCATACTTATTATTCCTTTCTTTAAAAAAAATGACTGTCTAAATTCTATATGTATAGATGATTTTTAAAAGCTATTATAACACTTTTTGGATAAAATTTACGATATTATGTGGTATTAAATTGATGGAGATATTTATTACTTCAAATTTTATCATAAAAAATATAGAATTATTGAAATAGTAAATGGATTACAGGAGAATTGATAAATAAAAAAATAACCATATGATATTTATTTAAAGAAAATGAAAGAAAAAAAATCATTTATTTGTATTTTTATAACAATTTTAATTTTTATGTTTGTCCCGGCAGCAAGTTTATCATGTCAGATTGATTTGTTCCCCGGGGAAACCACTACGGAAACAAAAGAAGAAATGAGTAACGATGAGACCGGTAGCGTTATGGAAAATGAAGGATATGAAAATACTGAGGAAGAAAAAGAAATTACTTCTGCAAATCTATGGATAGATGAGGTTGTTCCGGAGGATATAAGTGTAAAAATTAGAAGTAAGCTAACTGAAGCTTTTGATGAGATAAAAATCGTTGATGGGAAAGCGGATTCCGATATCCGGGTTGAGATTAATATAAATCAGGGGAGTTCAACAGCAACATGGATTTTAGTGCCGGTTGTTTCTTTTTTTAAGGTATTTGATGATATCTCTTATGATGATTTTAAGAAGTTCTGGGCCGGGGATGAGGAAGTTCTAAATTATATATCGGTTGACGGCTCCGGGCCGGTGCTTGTTTTAACCGGGGAAGTTTATAAGGTGCTGGAAAAGATTCTGGGAGAAAGCGGAAATGAAAATATAAAAATTGTGAGCGAAGAAGAACTTATCCTTAACATTGAGGATAATAATAGTTTCTCAATCGTCCCCTTTGATAGGATAGAAAAAAAATATAAGGTGCTTGACCTGGATGATGTATCTATTTTTGATAAAAACCTGGATACGGGTAATTACCCTCTTACCATAGGTATAAATGTAGAGAACGATAATCCTGAAATTGAGAGTATAATAGCCGGATGTTTTGAGGGAATCTCCATAACAAACAGGGATATTGAAAAAATGACTTCTGTTATTATGACTGGAGTTACTGCACTTGCGCGTGGAAAGACAATAGGAAGAAGAATGGACGAGCTCGGCGTCCATTACCCTGCTGAAAAGATTGCAGATACGCTTCTGGACGCTGATATTACCCATATAAGCAATGAAATATGTTTTGTAGAAGGCTGCAGCAGTGAAAATAGATTTCCGTATCTATGCAGCAGCCCTGAATATATAGAACTTCTTAGATATGTGGGAACGGATGTAATTGAGCTCACCGGAAATCATATGAATGATTATGGCCCCGAATGGATGCTTAAGACTCTGGAAATGTATGATGAGGAAGGCTGGCCATATTTTGGAGGCGGAAGGAATCTGGAAGAATCTTACCAGCCTGCCCTTTTTGAAGTAGATGGCAATAAAATTGCCTTTCTGGGCGTTAATGCTTATGGCCTGGCTAATGCAAATGAGTGGGCAAGGGAAGATTCACCGGGGGCAGCCCGCCTGAACGTATGGGATGAAGAGGAAAGGGAAAAAGATTTTAAGAAAGTGGAAGGCATAATCAAGGAATTAAAAAGTCAGGGGTATATAGTTATCTTTACCTTCCAATACCAGGAATCAGAGCGCTACAGCCCTACCGAAAGTCAGATTGCTGATTTTAGAAGAATAATTGACGCAGGAGCAGACATAGTAAGCGGAAGCCAATCACACTGGCCCATGGGTGTCGAATTTAGAGAAGATGGTTTTATAAATTATGGGCTGGGTAACCTGTTTTATAATATGAGGGATATCCTCGGATTAAAACAGGGGATCGTAGCAAAGCATATTTTTTATGAAGGCAGGCATATAAATACCATAATGATAACAACCATGCTTGAAAACTTAAGTCAGCTAAGGCTTACCACCCCGGAGGAAAGATTAGAACTTCTTAATTCCATTTTTGCCGGCAGCATAAGATAATCATACTATGTAATTTCTGAAGAAAAAGTAGGACAGCAAGAAGATACTAACAAAATATAATGAATAGAAAACCAACAAATTTAAAAGAATATGCAGTTGTTACAGACAGCGCTTCAGATATCCCAAAAGAATTTGTAGAAAAATATAATATAAAAGTAATTCCAATTTATATCCATTATAACGGTAAAGAATTTAAGGACGGGATAGATATCGATTCTAATAAGATTTATTCTCTCCAGAAGAAAGAGAAAGTCATTTTTACTTCCTCCTCACCTTCGCCGCAGGATTTTGTGCTGATCTATAAAAAGCTGCTTAAGGAATACAGAAAAATAATTTCTATTCATATAAGTTCAAAACTATCTGCGGTTATAAAATCAGCAAAAATTGCCAGGGGGCTGCTTAAAGCAGAAAAAAAGATAAAAATATTTGATTCATTATCCGGTGCCATGGGCACAGGATTTATGGCTTTAACTGCGGCAAAAGCTATTGCCAAAAAGTATCCTTATGAAAAAATATTACGTATGCTTAATTTTTTAAAAGATAATATTAAATTATACGGGACTATTGATACTTTAAAATATCTAAGGAGAAGCGGAAGAGTCCCTGCAGTTGCAAGCCTGATATCAAGGATTTTAAAGATAAAACCTCTGTTGGGGATAAAAGATGGATTAGTTGAAATGTTTGGGATTTCCATTACAAGATATGGTTCCATAATGGAGATAACCCGTAGAGTTATAAGGGATTTCAAGAAAGAGAGATGGGTAATAGTTTCAATAATTCATACCCTCTCGCTGAAAGAATCAAAAAGAATTATGAGGAAAATACAGTCTTCTCTAAAATGTGTGGATACAATGATTACCGAATGCACTCCGGTTATCGGAGCCCATACCGGTCCTGGTTTAATAGGCATTATTGTAAGTAAAATAAATCGTGAGATTGTGGATTTGTTTATATAACTGTTTATCTAATTTTCTTCACGGTTAAAGTCCTTTTCACCAAAAACAACTGCAGAAAAAATAAATATTTCTATTG
>CAZLME010000042.1:0-11729 GCA_964560595.1 uncultured Actinomycetota bacterium | reverse complement strand
TCTTAAATATTTGATTGTTCTTCTCGCAGCCTGAGCATCAGTATAAGGTCCAAAATATTTTGCACCGGCGATATTTCTATCTCTGGTTAAAAAAACCCGGGGGAATTCTTCTTCAATTGTTACAGCTATAAAAGGATAAGATTTGTCATCTTTTAAAACCAGATTATATTTTGGTTTATTTTTTTTTATTAAGCTGCTTTCCAGTATCAATGCCTCGGTTTCATTATCAGTCACTACATAATCTATGGATTTAACTTTCTCAATGAAATCACGGGGTTTTGCGTACAGGAAATCTTTACTTCTACTCTGGAAATAACTTCTTACTCTGCTGCAAAGATTTTTTGCTTTGCCGATATAAATAATCTTATCATCATAATCTTTAAAGATATATACTCCGGACTTTTTTGGTATTATCTTTAAAAATTCTTTGATTTCACCTGTACCGCTTTTTATTTCATTTGATTTTTTACTTACCGTTACTGCATTATTCATACAGTTTCTTTCACCATTTTTTTACCCATGTACATTTTTATAAATTTCCCGGTATAGGAATTTTTATTTTCTGCCACTTCTTCCGGGGTACCGCAGGCAATAACTCTCCCGCCCTTATTCCCGCCTTCTGGACCAAGGTCTATAATGTAATCCGCAGTTTTTATCACTTCCATATTATGCTCGATAACCAGCACGGTGTTCCCGGCATCTACCAGTCTATTTAATATTGCCAGCAATTTTTTTATATCATCGAAATGAAGACCGGTAGTGGGTTCATCCAGCAGATATAATGTATTTCCCGTACTTTTTTTTGAAAGTTCCGTTGAAAGCTTAACCCTCTGTGCTTCACCGCCTGATAATGTAGTGGATGACTGACCCAGCTTTATATAACCCAGCCCTACGTCATTTATCAATTCCAGTTTTTTATATATTCTGGGAATGTTTTTGAAAAAAATCAGAGCTTCTTCAACAGTCATATTTAAAACATCATCAATATTTTTGTCTTTATACTTTATTTCCAGAGTTTCCCGGTTGAATCTTTTACCCTTGCAGACATCACAGGGAACATAAACATCGGGCAGAAAATGCATTTCTATTTTTATAAGACCATCACCACTACAGTATTCACATCTACCGCCTTTTACATTAAAACTAAACCTCCCCGGTTTATAACCTCTTATTCTTGAATCATGTGTTCTGGAAAATAACTCTCTTATGTAAGTAAAAACACCTGTATAAGTGGCAGGGTTTGAACGTGGAGTTCTTCCTATGGGCGATTGGTCAATGACAATTACCTTATCAAGATTTTTATGATTAAGTATTCCATCATGCTTGCCTGCATAATATTTTGTTTTTATAAGCAAATTTGAAAGAGATGGATACAATATCTCATTAACAAGTGTACTTTTGCCTGAACCGGAAACCCCAGTTACTGCTACCAGTTTCCCCAAATCGATTTTTACATCTATATCTTTAAGATTATGTTCACCGGCTCCTTTAATGACTATATATTTTCCGTTACCTTTCCTTCTACCTGCCGGAACAGGAATAAATTTTTTCCCGCTTAAGTATTCGCCCGTAATTGAATTATTACTTTTGCATATGCCTTCCAGATTTCCGCTGAATACTATTTCCCCGCCGTGTATACCGGCTCCCGGACCTATATCCACTATAAAATCAGAGCTCCTTATTGTCTCCTCATCATGCTCTATGACTATTATTGTATTCCCGAGGTCCTTTAAACGTTTAAGTGCATCTATAAGCTTTTTGTTATCTCTTTGATGTAGACCGATACTTGGTTCATCAAGTATATATAAAACACCGACCAATCCCGAACCTATCTGAGTAGCCAGTCTTATTCTCTGAGACTCGCCGCCCGATAAGGTGCTGGATTTTCTTTCCAGAGTGAGATAACCGAGCCCCACATCCTTTAAGAAATTAAGCCTCTCAACAATCTCTTTGATTAATCTCTCCCCGATTATTTTTTCCCTTTCGTTTAATTTAAGTGATCTTAACCAGTCTATATCTTCTTCTATCGTTTTTTCACAGAAATCCGCTATTGACAATGAATTTATTTTTACCGCGAGACTTTCCTTTCTCAGTCTTTTGCCGCCGCAAGAATTGCAGGGTCTGCCGCTTATCATCTTTTCTATTTTTATTCTCTGATTATCTGATTCGGTTTCAAGATATCTTCTTCTAAGATTATTGGCAAGACCCTCAAATTTTAAATAATAATGCCTTGGTTCCCCCTTATGATTGATATATCCTACTTTTATCCTTTTTCCATCAGTCCCGTACAGAATCACTTTTTTTGAGTAATCATCAAGGGCCTTAAATGGTGTATTTAAGTCAAACCCATATTCTTCAGCCAGGCTTCTCATCAACTGTGAATAGTAATTTGAATAACCCATGTTAAAGAAAGGGATTGCTCCGCCCATTATGCTCAACTCAGGATATTCCACAATCAGATCCGGGTCGATATCCTTACTGATACCCAACCCACTGCATTCCTTGCATGCTCCGTAAGGACTATTAAATGAAAACATCCTCGGGGTGAGCTCTTCAAAATCTATGCCGCATTCCACACAGGAAAAATTTTCCGAAAAACTGTATATTTCCCCTGAATCCAGCAATTGAATATAAACAATACCGCTGCTCTCCTTTAGCGATATCTCTATATCTTCCGAAAGCCTCTTTCTTATATCGGATTTTATTTTCAACCTGTCAATGATAATTTCTATATTATGTTTTATATTTTTATCAAGTTTCAAATCAAAATCCCGGTTTAATTCATAAATACTGCCATCTACTCTAACTCTTGCATACCCGTTGCTTTTTATATTTTCAAAAATTTTTATGTACTCACCTTTTCTTCCCCTTATGATAGGCGAAAGAACCTGAAATTTCGTATCCGGGGATAATTCCATCACCCTGTCAACTATCTGGTCCACTGTCTGCCGTGTTATGCGCCTTCCACATAGATAGCAGTATGGTATTCCTATCCTGGCATAAAGAACTCTCAGATAATCATATATTTCTGTTATAGTCCCCACAGTAGATCTTGGATTTTTAGAAACACCTTTCTGATTTATTGAGACAGCTGGAGACAGGCCTTCTATTAAATCGACATCAGGTTTTTCCATCTGGCCAAGGAACTGTCTTGCATAAGAAGAAAGTGATTCCACATATCTTCTCTGCCCCTCAGCATAGATGGTATCAAATGCCAGCGATGATTTCCCCGAACCGCTGACACCGGTAAAAACTATGAATTTATTTCTGGGGATTTTTAAATTTATATTCTTAAGATTATGCTCCCTGGCACCTTTTATAATTATTTCTTCTTTCATATTTGCTATTTTTTAACCTCAATCCTGGTTATTTTTTTTATCCTTTTTATTTCATCTCTTATAACGGCAGCTTTTTCAAAATTTAGTTCACGTGCAGCCAGATACATTTCCTCTTCCAGTCCGCTTATAACAATAGCGATTTCGGAAGGATTCATGCTAAATAACTTATCTTCGCTTAACGCCTTTTTCTTTTCGCCGACTTTAAAATCAGATTTTGCCACTTTCCCTGCTTTTATTCCTCTATTATATAATATGTCGGATATGGTCTTATTTACAGTTCTTGGTGTTATATTATTTTTTCTGTTGTGCTCGATCTGGATGTCTCTTCTCCTGTTAGTTTCGAGCAATGCATTTTTTATGGAATGGGTTATATTATCCGCATACATTATAACCTTTCCGTTAATATTCCTTGCAGCTCTTCCGATAGTCTGTATCAGCGATATTTCAGACCTTAAGAATCCTTCTTTATCGGCATCAAGTATGGCTACCAGTGAAACTTCGGGAAGGTCCAATCCCTCTCTTAGTAAATTTATTCCCACAAGCACATCGAATTCTCCGGTCCGCAGTCCCCTCAATATTTCGACCCTTTCCAGTGTATCTATGGTAGAATGAAGATATCTTACCCTGATTTTTCTGCCGGCAAGATAGTCTGTCAGATCTTCGGCCATTCTTTTAGTGAGAGTTGTTACCAGGACTCTTTCGCCTCTGTCCACAACTTTTTTAATCTCATATATCAGGTCATCTATCTGACCTTCTGTTTTTCTTACGGAAACTTCCGGGTCAACAAGACCTGTGGGCCTTATTATTTGTTCCGCTATCTGGCTGCTTACTTTTATTTCATAAGGGCCCGGTGTGGCCGATGTAAATATTGCTCTTTTAACTTTTACTTCAAATTCCTCAAATCTTAAAGGCCTGTTATCCAGTGCGGAAGGAAGTCTAAAACCATAATCTACCAGATTCTGCTTTCTTGATTTATCACCTTCATACATTCCCCTTATCTGCGGAATTGCTATGTGAGATTCGTCTATGATAACAAGGAAATCATCAGGAAAAAAATCTAAAAGAGTATTGGGCGGTTCACCGGGGGCTTTCCCGAGTATGTGTCTGGAATAATTCTCTATACCGCTGCAAAAACCCAGTTCTTTTATCATTTCCATATCATATCTGGTTCTTGATTCTAACCTCTGGGCTTCAAGCAGTTTATTTTGTTCTTTAAAATATCTTATTCTTTCTTCAAGTTCCTCTTCAATAGTTTTAAGAGCTCTATCAACCCATTCCACAGTTGCGAGAAAATGTGTGGCGGGCGATATTATATATACTTCTTTCTCGTCATAGATCTCTCCCGATACCGGATCAAACTCAATGATTCTTTCCAGCTCATCCCCGAGAAGCTGGACTTTTACCGCTTTTTCCTGATATGCAGGAAATATCTCAATTGTATCCCCTTTAACCCTGAACTTACCGTTAACAAAATCGTAATCATTTCTCTCATATCTTATATTAACCAGCCTATTTATTATTTCTTCTCTTGAAAATTCTTCTCCTCTTTTTAAAATAATCCTTTGTTTTCCGTATTCGGAAGGAGATCCCAATCCATATATGCAGGAGACACTTGCAACCACTATAACGTCATCTCTCGTATAGAGAGAATTCGTTGAGGACAGTCTTAGCTTTTCTATTTCTTCATTTATTGAGGTGTCTTTTTCAATATATAAATCCTTACCAGGTAAATATGCTTCCGGCTGGTAATAGTCGTAATAACTCACAAAAAATTCAACAGCACTGCCTGGAAAGAATTCCTTAAACTCATTACAGAGTTGCGCGGCAAGTGTTTTATTGGGAGCAAGCACCAGTGCTGGAAGCCCTGCATTCTGTATTACATTTGCTATTGTATAAGTTTTTCCTGAGCCTGTAACTCCCAGAAGACATTGGAATTTAAGATTGTCTTCAATTCCTTTTGTAAGCCCCGTAATAGCCCTGCCCTGGTCTCCCTGAGGAGAATAATTGGATACGATTTTAAATTTTGAACCAGTCATATTATCCAGTCTTGTTATCTTAGAAGTTTTTACATTTAATATACGGCTAAATTTCTGCTGCTATTCTCTCTATTTTTTCGAACAGGCTTTTTTTAGATCCATCGTTATCAATAATGAAGTTTATCTTTTTTTTATTTGTTTTTAGTTGCTGCCCATCTATCCTCAGTTCTATATCATCATCTGAAAAACCTTTATTTTTTAAGAGTAGCCTCTTTTGCCTGACTGAATTTTTAATATAAATTATATAATCACATAAATCATCCAACCCACAGTCAGACAATATTGCCGCATCTATTATTATATATTTTCTTTTATGGTTTTTATTTAAGATATTTTTGATTTCACTTCTTATTAAAGGGAACATTAACTTATTTAATTTCGCAAGTTCCTTTTTATCTGAAAAAACCTTCTTTGCAAAAGAATTAAAATTTAAATTATATTCAGAATCAAATATCTCTTTCCCAAAAAATTGCCTGAGCTTCTCTAAAACCTCCGGTTTTTTCTTATATATAGTTTTTGCTATTTTATCTGCATCAAGTATTAATGTACCTTTTTTTATTTTTTTAAAATACCTGCTTACTGTACTCTTGCCCGAGGCAACTTTTCCGGTAATTCCCAATACTTTTATGGCGGACCTCCTTAATATTCTCTGAAGCAAACAGGTTGATGGTTAATAAATTTAAAAGATAATAGCCATTCATTAATAGTAGCAATAATTAACGATTTTTCCAGAATAATTAACTATTTTTTAAGAATATTATAGTGGTTTATTGAACAGTTTTATTTTATAGATTTAAAAATAGTGTAAAATTTGCCTGTTATTTATTCTATATTAGCTTCGTTCTTCATCTCTTTTAACAGCTCTCTTATTTTCCTCTTTTTGTTTGATTCTTCATCTTCAACATCTTTATCAGAGCTTTTTTCTTCAGCAGAAGCATCTGTATTTTTATCAGTCTCTTCCGGTTCTTTCTCCGGAGTTATTTTTTTCTTTTTATCTTCCGTTAATCTGGCGTCTCCGGTTTCTTTCCGTTTCTCTTCAATTTTTTCTTCTTTTTCTTCAACAGGGTTCTCTACCTGTTTAACACTGAAAGCCATCCTTCTTTTATCCAGATCTATATCAATAATTCTAACTGTCAATTCATCTCCGATTTTTGCAACATCGCTCGGTTTTTTAATCTGATCTGTACTTAATTCAGATATATGTACAAGTCCTTCAAGATCATCATTAACCTGAACAAATAAGCCAAATTTAACAATTCTTGTAACCTTGCCCGTTAATATATCTTTGACTGAATACTTTTTTATCTTCTCCATCCAGGGATCTTTCTGCGTTTGTTTTAATCCGAGAGACAGCCTTTGCTTTTCATAATCAATATCAAGTATTTCTACATCCACTTCCTGGTTGACACTTACCACTTCAGAAGGATGTTTTACATGATTCCATGAAAGTTCTGAAATATGAACCAGACCATCAACTCCATCCACATCAATAAAAGCTCCGAAATCCGCTATACTGGTAATTACACCTTTCCTTATCTGGCCTATTTCTATATTGTTGAGTATTTCTTTTCTCTGTTCTTTCCTCTCATCCTCTATAATAACTTTTCTTGATAGAACCACATTATTTCTATTTCTATCTACTTCAATAATTTTGCATATGCATTTTTCGCCAATATAAGATTCGAGATCTCTTGTTTTTCTAACATCTATTAATGATGCCGGCAAGAAACCTCTTAATCCTATGTCAACAATCAATCCGCCCTTTACGCATTCTATGACTTCACCTTCAACTGTGTCTCCGCTTTCATATATTTTTTCTATTTTGTCAAAATTCTCCTCTACTTCAGCTCTTTTCTTCGATAATATCAACCGCCCATCCTGATCTTCTTTTTGGAGAACCATTATCTCTATTTCATCATTAACCTTTAAAATATCTTCGGGTTTTACATCATTTCTTATCGATAATTCACTAAGCGGTATAACTCCTTCCGATTTGAAACCTACATCTACTAGAATCTCATCTTTGTCAATTTTAACCACTTTGCCTTTAACAACATCACCGTCATTCAAGTTAACCATAGTTAAATCATAATTGGGAACAAGCTTACCGTCTTTATCTTCTACCATGCAGTTTTCGTTTGTTAATTTTTTATAATAATTTTTCTCAACCATTTTTTAATAAATCAATCTCCTTTTTTAATATTTGCAAAAGAATAACATGCAAAAAAATAATAATCAATATTATAAATATTTTTTTTAAATATACCAGTTCCCGCCACTCTTTATGTCAACTTTAAGATTTACCTTTAATTTTATACAATTTTCCATTGAGTCTTTCACTATATTTTTAACAATTTCCCTGTCTTTTTCCTTTAACTCCAGCACCAGCTCATCATGAACATGAAGAATGATATTGCTATCTATTTTCCCGGATTTCAATTTATTAAAAAGTACTATCGTTGAAAGCTTCATTATGTCTGCTGCACTTCCCTGTATAGGAGTATTTACCGCAAATCTCTCGCCGAGGCTCCGTATTTTATTATTACTGCTTCCCAATTCTCTTAAATATCTTTTTCTGCCAAAAATTGTAGTAGAGTAACCCTTTTTATATGCTTCGTTTACCAGAAATTTTAAATAATTTCTTACATCTGGATACTTATCGAAATATTTTTTTATATATTCCTTAGCCTCTTCTTCGGAAATGGAAAGCCTGTTCATAAGACCGTACTCGGTCATTCCATATATTATTCCAAAATTTATAGCCTTTGCTTTTCTTCTTAGATCTTCAGTGACTTTATCATAATCTACTTCAAAAAGTTCTGAAGCCGTTCTTGCATGTATATCTTCCTTTCCCTTAAAAGAATCTATTAAGATTTTATCTCCTGAAAGATGTGCCAGAATCCGTAATTCAATTTGAGAATAATCCGAAGCCATTATCAGATCATAACCCTCTCCGGGTATAAACGCTTTTCTTATCTGTCTGCCATACTCTGTTCTTACCGGAATATTTTGAAGGTTGGGATCACTACTGCTTATCCTACCTGTAGATGTCCCCAATTGATTATATGTAGTATGTACTCTTAAATCTACATCGTCGATTAGTCTTGGAAGAACATCAATATAAGTATTCTTAAGTTTGGTTTTTTCTCTATAGTCCAGAATTTTCTTTATAACGGGAGAGCTGTCATAAATTGTTTTAAGAGTTTCCGCATCAGTAGATAATCCTGTTTTAGTTTTTTTTACAGCAGGAAGTCCAAGCTTCTTATATAGTATTTCCGACAGTTGCCGGGATGAATTAATGTTAAATTCTTCATTGCACAATCCATAAATTTCTTTTTGAAGATTTTTTATATCCCGTTCATATTCTTTGATTAAATCATTCAGATACTTCCTATCTATATTCACACCGATATATTCCATCTCGGCGAGAATTTCAATAAGTGGTTCTTCAATCTTCCAGTATAGTTCATCCATTTCTTCTTTTTTTATTTTTTCCAATAACTTATCCTCAATTCTTTTATACAGGTTTAGTTTCCTGGATATCTTTTCTAACTCATATCCGGCCTGTCTTGTTTTTTCTTTTTCTTCTCTGTTAAAATCAAGCTCCAATTGCTTCTTTTTATCTGTATTTTTAGGAGCAATTAAATTTCTCTCTTTATTATCTTCAGCATTCTCAATTACTACTTCCATACTTTCCGATTCTATCCGCAGTAGATCATAAATCATCTCATCCAGAGTTGAATTAGCTTTAAAGGGATTCAGGATTAAATACAATATTTTATAATCTATGAATTTTCCACCCAGAACGATTCCATAACTTTTTAATATTTTATATATTGTTTTAAAATCAAAACCGGAAATTTCATTTTCTTCTGTTTCCAGTATCTTTTTTACATTTTCTCTCACCTTACTGGTTACCAGGTCTTCTTTTTCAATTAAAAAAGCGTAATTACTCCCGTAATACAGAATGATTCCGTAAAATTGATTATCTTGTTTCCAGGCAGCCATATAAATCCTCTTACCGGCCTCTTTATTTAAAAGTTCCAGGTTCGATTCCGGGGTTATATGCTTTAATTCTATCGCATCAATCATTTTTACGGCTTCTTTAATTTCATCATTTTCTTTTTTAAAATCGATTTTATCCCTCAGGCTATACAGTTTCTTTTCCAGCGTTCTGAACTCAAGACTCTCAAAAAGTTGTTTTACTTTACTGATACTGATATTTTTAAAGCTGTTATTTATTATTTCTTTCACATTTATATCACCAACTGTTTTCAATGTGGTTAATTCTTTACTCAACTCGGCAAGCCTCCTATTTGCCGATAAAAGTTCTCTTACGCGGCTGCTATCTATTTTGTCTAAATTCTCATAAATTTTTTCTACAGAACCATATTTGGTTACAAGCGATTTTGCAGTCCTGGGTCCTATCCCTGGAATACCCGGTATATTATCCGAACTATCTCCCATAAGTGCTAACAGGTCTTTTATGTATCCTGGTTTAACACCAAACTTTTCCTCGACTCCTACCCTGTCAAACAATACCGTATCCGTAATACCCTTTTTAATAGCCATGACTTTTATGTTACCGGAAACAAGCTGCAGGATATCTTTATCACCCGTAACTATTATAATTCTGTCAAATTCATCCTTAATATTTTCAGTTATGCCAGCAAGTATGTCATCAGCTTCAAAACCATCCTTTTCAAGGCAGGTAATATTAAAAACACTCAAAATTTCTTTGATAAGAGGAAACTGATCTGCCAGAGCCTGGGGCATTTTCTTTCGATTTATTTTATACTGATCAAACAGCTCATGCCTGAAAGTCGGTTTTTTGCTGTCAAAAGCACATATTATTATATCGGGATTCTCTTCTTCTATAAGCTTCAATAGCATATTTGTAAATCCAAGGACAGCATTGATAATTATGCCCGAAGATGTTGATATAGTCTCTGGAATTGCATAAAAAGCCCTGTAAGCAATATTATTTCCATCTATTAAAATTGCTTTGTTTTTTTTACTGTTATTCAATAACAAAAACTCCCCGGTCTAAGACACTTTTATTTTTAAGAATAAATCAAGAATTCATCTAAGATAACCGCACAATTTTATATTATAACATTTAACAAAAAAAATTTTATATTGATAAGAATTAATAAGTAGGCAAAGAAGCCTTTAAAGCAAAGAAGCATAACAGTAATGAATAAATAGACTAGAACAAGATAAAATATTCCTGCTGAAACCTGTTCATTATAAAAGGGTATGTAGCTAAAAGAAAACTCTTTGACCTCAATGCTTTTATTTGCCAATATATATAAATACGCAGCAGGATCATTTCACTATTCCAAAACGATAAGAAAGAGATTAATACAGTGTATAAGCTGTATTATGAAATTTATATAAACGAACGTCATCAAGTTTCATATAAATTTAATGACACTTATGGTCATATAATATAATAAATTATAAAGTTGTCTATATTTGCCTGATATTTTACTGTTAATGCCACGAAGGAGACCCGTCCCATGATTCATTATCTGTAAGTCTTTTCTGGTTCTCTCAGTCGGAGTCCATAACATATATTTCAAAATTTCCATCACTGTTTAAAGCAAAAGCAATTCCGGATCCATCCGGATTCTGAAATCTACATCCTTCTAAAGAAAATACAGTTGTAATTATTTTGATAATAAACAGATAAACGAATTTTTTTATCATTTCGTAAAAGATTACATATTGCTATATTATTATTTTATTTTAATAATATATTTTATTAAAAAACTTATTTTCATTTTTTTGAATTCTTGATAATAATTAAGATAAATTGTATTATTCTTCAAGCGCCGAAGTGGCGGAATTGGCAGACGCGCTGGACTCAAAATCCAGTGAGCCGCGAGGTTCGTGTCGGTTCGACCCCGACCTTCGGCACCATGTTCTACAGTTAAATCAGTGGTTTTATCACAGGGGCAATTATTATACAGGTATATTAAAACCTTAAACGGGAATAGTGCGTTCTTGCGCCCAGGCTCTTAATGCAGAAATTTCCTCTGCTTTTAAAACAGATAGTGGCTTTGTAGATTTAATTTGTTCAATAATATGCCTGGTTGAAATTACTTCCTTCCCGGTAGAAGCCCTATAAAGGGCCGCTATAATAGCCTGTTCGATCTCGGCCCCACTAAAGTCTGCTGTTACATCAACAATCCTTTTTAAATCAAAATCCTCCTGTTTAAGTTCTCGTTTTTTAAGGTGTATCTTTAAAAGCTGTTCCCTTGATTCCGCATCAGGTAAATCTACAAAAAATATTTCGTCAAAACGACCTTTTCTCAAGAATTCAGGTGGTAAACGATAGATATCATTTGCC
>CAZLME010000041.1:0-11937 GCA_964560595.1 uncultured Actinomycetota bacterium | reverse complement strand
ATTGTAAATCCCATATTCCTTTAGTAGTATGAAAATAAGAGACATAGTTATTATAATCATTCTTACAATAATCATAATAATAGCCCTGACAACTACCCTGCAGAAAAACCCGGAAATTGAAAATATTTACTTAAGTCATAATAAAGACTCCGATTTTGATGAACTTCAGCACGATGATAATAATAATTTTAAAAGCAAAGACCCGGACATATATCTTATAATCAAAGTAGAAAACCTTTCAGCCGATGATGAAATAAAGGTAGAATGGGAAAAAACTGTAAATGATACCTGCAGCATAATCCAGAAAAATATTATAATCCCCGGGGGAGACGGTTCGGGGAGAATTGTAATTCTATTTGTGAGAAGAAATGATATTTATGCTACCGGAAACTACAATATAAAAGTTTATTTAAACGGGGAAGATAGGATTTCCAAAAAATTCTTTATATCGGACCAGAATAAGGTTTGATTTGTTTATATTTGTTTATATATATTAGAAGCTAAACTGCTGCCGGTTTTTTATACTCTTCCATATCTGTCTAATTTATTTTAGTATATTCAGAGCCTACTTTACTGAATTCACTTTTTACTCTTTGCAGGATTAATTCAAGTATCTCATTTACAACATTGTCAAGGTTATAGTTCTCAATTATTCTGACATTATTTTCTACAGCAAGCTTTTCAATATAATCCTGGATTTTAACAATTTTATCCAGATGCTTTATGTACTTACTCATTGGCCGTGAACCCTGGGTTTCAATTGTTCTTTTAGTGAAGTGCTCTTTATGTATTTCTTTATCAGGAACAGATATCACTATCTGCTGGATTATAGCCCTGGACTCATACTCTTCAAGGTCAAGATAGCCGGGAACCACATGAGCACCTTCAATAACACTATCTGACTTTTCTTCAACATTCCTCTTTATTATAGCTTCTACACCCACGCACACTGCCACCACCTGTTCTCTGAAACCAAGAATAACCGGTTCCACTCCTGTTGGAGGAAGGGTTAAGTTTTTATAAGCATTATAAGAAGAACCTCTGAGCGGCCTGATTAATTTATCGGATACAGAGGCTCTCATAACTTCTCTTATAGCGTCTGTGGAAGCTACTCTCGTTATATTCAATCTATTGGCAACTATTGTGGCTATAGTTGATTTTCCTACTCCGGTCGACCCGCCAATAAGTATTATAATAGGCTTTTCAAGTTTGCCTACAGATTGCCAGAGAAGATATCTTTCAGCATATTCAAGATTGACTTTATCTTTTATGAATCTGAACGCTATGATTCTTAATTCACTTAAGGGCAGTGAATAAATTTTATTTTTTAGAAAATATTCCTGTATTTCACTGGCAATTTCATATGCAGTTAAAATATCTAAACCTGTTACCGAAATAGATGAAGCAAGTATCCCTTTTGAGAAAGGAAGTCCACTTTTTTTATCAGAAATCATCACTACCCTGGAATCAGTTCTACTTTTATTATTTGAATCCATTATTTTTTTTCTCCTTTTGGAATAGTTTTTTTAATTCATCCTTTAAGACATCTTTGCCATTTAAAATAAGGGGCATATTATTCATATATACTACTTCTTTATTATTTTTATATGCATACTCGGTTAAAACATCTACAGAAGCAGCTTTAAGTTCTGTCAGTATTGTGTCATAACTCTTACTTTTTTCCAGGTCTATTCTTAGTTTTCCCCTATCTCCAAGATTAAAGCTCATCTGCTTAATCCTGCATTTAAAATTTTGTTCCATATATTCTTTAATTTTAGGCTCAATATCCTTACTGGCAGTCATAGCCATAAATATTCTCTTGCCGCTTATATCGGATAACGGCTGCGGCCTAAAAACTGTTTTTATCACCGGAGCCTTTGGATTTATCTTTTTTATCTTATTTTCAATAAAATTTATTTTATCGCTGCCGGCCATAGGTTCTTCACACAGAGTCAATATTATTAGATCCGCCGATAGTATCCTGTAAATACCCAGATATCCTACTATACTTTCCCAGTTCTGAGCCGCACTTATTACGCATATGCAGGTGTCTGTTTTTACATCCGGAATGGAGGCACCGCTTCCTTCTACTATTATCAGATCAGGGTTTAGGTTCTCAGCAACTTTTATACCCTCTTTTACATTGGACATAAAAATTTTTCCTCCAAATCCGCCTCCGCATCTTCTGCAGCCGACTGTAGTTACCCTGCTTGTAAGAGCGTCTTCTATATAATCGGAGCTCGCATGCATTCCTTTACTATTAATGTTGAGCAGGTATTCGGGGGTAATAGTTATTTTATCACCTCTGATTATTTGTGGTTCTCTCGGTCCACCTCTACCCATCGCAACAACACATACATTGATATTCTCACCGGTAAATATTTTTGATACATAAGAACTAATTGCAGTTTTGCCGATTCTTTTTCCAGTACCTATAATAGACAGTGATGGTTTTTTACAATGAATATTTTTTTCCTCATAAGAAAATAAAAAATCAGGACCCATATAACTGCATTTGTTGGCAAGGCAATAAGATGCTATTTTCATTCTGATAATATAGTTTACCACTGGCTCATCACTTAAATCATACGCGATATCAGGTTTGAAATGCCTAAGTGCATTTTCGAAATCAGTATCAATATCCTTTATTACATAAATCTTCTCGCCAAAAAAATCTTCAATATTTACATCTGCTAATTTCTCGGTTCCCCCAAGAAATACTATACCTTTAAAATTTCCTTTATAGATTTTTTTAAGTTCCGAAATTGCATCATAAGTCACCTGCGGATAATGTTCACCATCAATTAATACAATTAGATTTTTATTCTTATTGTTTTTTTTCTTCAATAAACTTATCACAGAGTTTACTCTTTTTCTCTTTTCTTTCTATATCTATAATTTTTTCAATTTTGTCAAAAGGTGATCTTCTGTAGATATCAATCTCTTTTTCTCTAACATATATAATATTATAGCTTGGTTCAATCTTCCCCCTAAGCCTCAAACAGGAGACTGTCCCCGCAGTTACTACAAGCAGGTCCTCTACTCTCCACAAATACGGTACATGCTTGTGACCACACAACACCATATCTACTCCAGCATCCACGACTGTTTCTAAAACATCACCGGCATCATTGACGATATTCCTTTCTCTGCCCGTATTGGGGACTGACACTAAATGATGATGCATGGCAAATATTTTAAAAGTACCGGTATTGCATTTGCTGAATTCATTTTTTATCCATTCATAATGTTCTCTTCCTATCTGTCCATTGTCCAGGTCAGGCTCACTTGAGTCAGCAGCAACAATAGTTACCTTACCATTATTGAATGAAACATATCTGCTGCCGAAAATATCTTCAAAATGAATATACCCCACATTTCTTGAATCATGATTTCCTAATTGAACAAGAAGGTTTTTACATTTTATGGGTGAAAGGTAATTTTTAACAGTATCGTATTCCATCCTAAAACCATTGGCAGTAAGGTCTCCTGTTATGATCACTACATCGGGTCCAAGTTCATTTATTTCATCAATGCACCTGGTAAGCAGACTGGGTACAAAATGTACTTCTCCCACATGGATATCAGATATCTGAACTATAACTGTTTCTTTAGTATTCCCTATCATTAGTTTCCTCTCCGGATTCGTTTTTTAATTCATAATATAAAAGTACTATTTCCTTAATTTTATAAAAAGAAAAAGTAAAGCACAACATAATATAATTATCACACGTTTACCGTTTTTTTTTAAATATTTAACGATTGCTGATAATAAAAATTATCTTTTAAGATATTTCACATAACAAAAAATAAATTCTTTAGTAATTTTTAATAAGTTAATTCTTTACTTGACTGCATAAAAAGCCTGTTGTAAAATAATGAACACGGGTTTATATATAAAGGTAAAGTAATAAACGCGAGTTCACATATAGGAGGGGGGTGACATAATCAAATAATTTCTTAAAGCCACTAGTTTCAATACCAAAAACCTTAAAAGGAGGTTAAAACGTGAAAAAAGTATTTTTATGGCTAATTGTAATATCAGTAATTGCAGTGTTTTCTCTCGCAGGTTGTAAAAAAGCAGAAGAAGTAGAAGAAGCAGTAAAAGAAGAAGTAGAAGAAGTAGAAGAAGTAGAAGAAGTAGAAGAAGTAGCAGAAGCAGCAGAATACCCACTGGCTTTCTCTTACAATCCTACTATTGCCGCTCAAATCCTGGCCGATTCCGGATATGTTGATACAGACGGTGACGGACTTGTAGAAGCACCGGACGGCTCCAAGATTGAACTCGAAGTTACCTGTCCTTTCGGATGGACTGACTGGATGGAAGCGATAAGCGTTATTTCCCAGAGTGCTCAGGCTGCAGGCATCAATCTTATTAATGAAACTCCCGATTATGGTGTCTGGAACGATGGTCTCGTTGATGGTTCATTCCAGTCAACACTAAATAACTGGGCATTGATGAGTAATACACCATGGACAGCATATAACCTTATGTTCAATCACCCAATCAAAGAGATAATGGGTAGTGGTAATTTTGGTAGATATGATAACCAGGAAATATTTGACCTTGTAGACCTGCTCGCCGCAACTTCAATGGATGATACTGCAACCATGCAGTCTATCTGTGAGAAGATTCAAACCATTCATATGACAGAAATGCCTATGATACCACTATGGTATAATGGTTTGTGGGCACAATTCAGCGATGCAGTGTGGACAAACTGGCCTACTTCTGCTGCCGATACTCCAAATACTCTGCCTGGCACCTGGAACGGATACTGGCAGATGGGTGGTCTTTTGACACTCACCACATTGGAACTGCAGGAGGGTGTTGAACCAGGAACAGGTACCTATCCACGAAATGAAACCCTCTATATCAGTGGAGCAGCATGGGGTCCGCCAAATGATTGGAACCCATTTATAGCCTGGAGTAAAGCAAACACCACAGGAACATGCGGATTTCTGTATGAATCACCATTTATGTATGATCCTCTGACCAATGAACTTACACCATTTCTTGCAGAAAGCGGAGAATGGACTGATGCTGATACTTATGTAATGAAAATAAGGGAAGGCATCAAATGGACAGATGGCCAGACGCTGGATGCAAACGATGTTAAATTCACCTATGAAGTTGGCCAACAATATTCTGCAATCTGGTTTGCTCCATTATGGAACTATCTTGATGAAATTGTACTGGTTGATGATTATACACTGGAGTTTAACTTCACCGACCCGCTCTATCAGGAATGGGAAAATAACCTGTATAATATATTCATAGTTCCGGAACATATCTGGGCAAACAGAACAGAAGAGGACATAACTTCAGGAATGAACAAGAATCCGGTAGGTTCAGGTGCATATATGTATGAAGGCACCGGTCCGGATAGAAATATATGGAAGAGGAACGAAAACTGGTGGGCAAAAGATGCTCTTGGACTGGAAGTTGCTCCCAAATATATAGTTGATATTCTTTTCTCAAGCAATAATGTTGCACTTGGTTCTCTGGTTAAAGGTGAAGTTGATCTTTCCAACAACTTCCTCCCGGGTGTAGCAGAGCTTGTAGATAAAGGTTATGTTAAGACTTATTATCCGGAAGCTCCATACATGATAGCTGCCAATACAGCTACTCTATTCTTGAATACAGAAGTAAAACCAATGGATGACCCGGCTTTCAGAAGAGCACTTGCTTTTGCTATCAATACAGATGACATTGCCAATATAGCTTATGCTGGTCTGGTAGCGCCTGCTGATCCAACCGGTCTAATGCCACATCTATCTGACTTTGTTATGGTCAAATAAGATGTTGCTGAGGCGGTATAAATTGTAGTATAAACAACGCCCCTCCTTATACATTATAGGAGGGGCGGATTTTATATAACATAAAACTTTCTTATTAAAAGGAGGTAGTGTGGGGCGTTATTTTGGGAGAAAGATAATAATCTATCTCTCTACCTTTTTTTTAGCAGTGACGATAGACTGGGCAATACCACGGTTAATGCCCGGGAATCCTATAGTAACTCTACTATCAAGGGTCGCAGTTCGTGCAGAAGCCGCTGAGGCTATGTATGGTTATTACACAAGGGCCTTTGGGTTAGACGTACCGATCTGGAGGCAATATATAAATTTTTGGATTGCTCTTTTCCATGGTGACCTTGGTACAAGCGTTTATTTATTCCCACAGAAGGTATCAGATGTTATTATGAGATCTGTGCCTTACAGTATAGCCATACTGATTCCCGCAATACTATTAAGTTTTTATGCCGGAAATAAATTTGGTGCTTTTGCAGCACGTACGAGATGGCTAGATAATACTATACTGCCACTGGGCTATCTACTGACGGCAACTCCTTATATGTGGCTGGGAATTCTGCTTGCCTGGTCACTTGGAATAGTTGCAGGCATTTTTCCTGTTGCCGGCGCATACGGTTTTAATATGGCACCTTCATTATCATGGACTTTTATTTTAAGCCTTCTAAAGCACTGGTTCCTGCCATTTGCCTCTCTTTTTATTGTTCAATTCGGAGGCTGGGCAATCGGGATGAGAAATATGATTATCTATGAGCTTGAATCTGATTATTCCCACTATCTGGAAGCTCTGGGGGCACCCAGAAAACTGGTCAGGAGATATGCTTTTAGAAATGCGTTACTTCCCCAGATTACGGGACTGGCCCTTCAACTCGGTGTAATTGTTGCCGGAGCTCTGGTAACAGAAGTTGTTTTCTCCTACCCGGGACTTGGTAGCCTTATTCTTTCAGCTATTCAGAATAAAGACTACTTTCTTATACAGGGGTGCTTTCTTTTCATAATAATCGGAGTCTTGATTGCCAATTTTCTTATTGATATTGTTTATGTTATCGTAGATCCAAGAACCCGGTTAGGAATGGTAGGAGGGTCAGCATGACGGAACAAAACCATATCAAAAACTCGGAAAAAAAAGATAAGATTCCTTCTAAAAAACAAAAGAAAATAAATGAGTTCATTTATTTTGCTCTTAGAAATACAAAACTAAAGGTTGGCTTATGCGTTGTTCTTTTCTTTCTTTTACTTACATTTATAGGTCCTTTATTTGCAGATTATCAATGGAATGCTTATGTAGGCCCTCTGTCTCAACCGCCATCGTCAGAATACTGGTTTGGAACCACTACGTTTGGACAGGATGTTTATACACAATTTGTACAGGGTTTAAGGGCATCCTTTATCGTAGGCATTGTTGGCGGTGGAATTGCAACTCTTATCGGGATTATTATAGGTTTTACCGCAGGTTACCGCGGGGGTATGGTCGATGAAAGCTTGAATATATTAACAAATATAGTTCTTGTCATTCCCACATTTGCATTACTTCTTATAATAGCAGCCTATCTTAAAGTAAGGGGCATTCTTTCAGAGAGTATCTTTATCGGGTTCACTGCCTGGCCCTGGGCAGCAAGAGCAATAAGATCCCAAACATTTTCACTGCGTTCCAGGGATTTTGTTGATATGGCAAGGATGAGCGGGATGAAACCTTCAAAGATTATTTTTACAGAAATCGCTCCAAATATGATGTCTTATCTAATAATGACGCTTATCCTCCAGTTTGGAGGCGCGATACTTATTGCTGCTACTCTGGATTTTATCGGACTCGGTCCAACAAATGCAATTTCACTTGGCCTCATGATGAACTATGCAGTTATGTGGGGTGCCCTGCAGTATGGTAACTGGTGGTGGTTCGTGCCGCCGGGGCTTGCCATAATGCTCATCGTGGGAGCCCTGTATATTATGAATGTTGGATTGGATGAAGTTTTCAACCCCAAACTGAGGGAGATGTGAGAATATGAGTTTACAAATAAAGAATCTTAAAATTTATTACCAGACACTCAGGGGTGATGTTAAGGCACTTGATGGTGCGACATTTTCCATCAGTGACGGGGAAATTATGGGACTTGCCGGTGAATCCGGCTGTGGAAAAACAACACTCGGACACAGTCTTATCCGATTGTATCCCCCTATGAAATATGTAGAGGGTAGTGTTGAATTAGATAATGAAGAATTACCGATCTGGGATACCCGTAAAATGAATGCATTCAGGTATAAAAATATTTCCATCATACCCCAATATGCAATGAATGCCATGAATCCTACACGGAAGATAGGAAAAATGACATCAGAACTTTTAGATTCCAGAAGAGTAAGTTATAGAAAAATTAGACCTGAATTAGAAAGAAGACTGGACTTGGTTGAATTAAACCAGAATGTGCTGGATATGTACCCCATAGAACTCTCAGGAGGCATGAAACAGAGAATGGTCCTTGTTCTCTCTACTTTGCTGAATCCCTCGCTGCTAATAGCAGATGAAATTACTTCAGCACTTGATGTTTCAACTCAAAAAGCTGTATCAGAAATGCTTGTTGAATTCAGAAACAGAAAAATTGTCAAAAGCATGATAGTCATTACCCATGATATCTCAATACTTTACCAGATTGCAGACAGCATCCTGGTAATGTATGCAGGAAAACTTGCAGAAAAAGCTTCTACTGAAGTTATAATTAATTCACCCCGGCATCCTTATACAAGGCTTTTAATTTCATCACTTCCGAAAGTCGGAGTAAAATATTCAGAAAAAAAATTAACAGGCATTCCCGGTAATACGCCATTGCTGCTAGATCCTCCGACCGGATGCCGTTTTAGAGAAAGATGTCCTGTTGCATTTGATAAATGTTTTGAAGAACCGCCATTTATTGAAATCGACAAAGATCACTTTGTTGCCTGTTGGAAGGAGTACGGGAAGAATGCTTAAACTCGAAAAAGTATCAAAGATTTATAAAACGGGAACATTCGGGGGAAAATTGCTCCCGGCAGTTGTTGATGTAAGTTTTAATGTTAGAGTAGGAGAAGTTGTTTCATTAATCGGCGAGAGTGGAAGCGGTAAAAGCACTATAGGGAAAATGATTTTACGCCTGATTACGATAAACTCGGGTAAGATTATTTTTAACGGAATTGATATATCTACTCTAAAGAAAAGTAAGCTTAAGAATTATTACCGGGATGTTCAGGGTGTATTTCAGGATCCGTTCAGCTCTTATAACCCAATTTTTAAAGCTGATAGAATTTTTAATATAATCAGGCAGGAATTTTTTCCAGATATAAAAGACACCGAATGGAAAGAAAAAATTGATGTTTCTCTTAAAGCCGTTGGCTTAAATCCTGACCAGGTTCTAAATAAATTTCCACACCAGCTAAGCGGTGGTCAGCTCCAGCGGTTTCTTATTGCCCGTGCTCTGCTTCTGGATATTAAATTTCTGGTAGCAGATGAAATTATAAGCATGCTTGATGCCTCAACACGTGTGGATGTTCTGAATTTACTTGTAGAGTTAAAGTCCCGTGGTTTATCTATACTTTTTATAACCCACGATTTATCACTGGGATATTATATAAGCGAAAGGGCAATAATTCTTTACAGGGGTTGTATTGTGGAAATGGGTGCCACAGAGAAAATATATTTTGATCCGGTTCATCCATATACACAAATGCTTATGGCTTCTGTGCCGCGTCTTGATAAAAAGTGGGAACAGGTAGATATAGAACTGAAAGCAAAGCAAGCAGAACTCACCGAAGGCTGTGTTTATTATGAGAGGTGTCAATCTTCCCACAAGTGTAAGGAATGTGCCTTAAAGAGGCCTGAACTTAAAGAAGTAGCTCCGGACCATTTTGTAGCCTGTCATTTCTAAATAAAAAGTAATATTTTTAAAAATTAATGATTGGGTTATAAATCCTGAAGAAGCTACAAGTAGAAATTTTTACCGCTCTTCAATATCATATAAACTTCGTATCTTCAATTGCCTTTTTATCTCATTTAAACTTATTTTTTCGGGAAGATTTGATTTTTCTATTGTCACTCTTTTTATATAGCTCCCGGGAAGGTCGAAATAATTGTCACTAAATCTGCAGTCTGCTTTTTCTAAATCAAGTTCAACAGATCTGGCAAAAGCTTTAGATTTCAGCATAATAATAAACTCACTATCATTCTCGTTAAGAGTTACTTCTATTTCAGGATTTATAAAATTAAAATATTTTGGTTTTACAAATAACAGCGTCCCATAACCCTCATGCTGCCCGTTAACCTTTAAAAAAACTCAAGATATGCTTCTCTTATATTATCATCATTGATTATTCCTTTAAAATTTAACCCTATATATTTTTTAGCTTTTAACGGAGTGACTCTTATATCTTTTTTACCTTCATATAATATCCCGGAACCATTATCTCTAAGTCTCCATTCAATTACCCCTTTTATATTTTCCAGTGTGTCATTGGTAATATAAATATTTGCTTTAGTTCCATAATCTTCTGCAGATATTAATACAGGCTCATAGAAACGTTTTGCATAATAATGTAACGCTTTCCAGCGTCCGTAATAATCTATGCCTGACCATGATGCTACCGGCCAGCAGTCATTAAGCTGCCAGTAGATAGACCCCATACAACGTCCCATGTTCCTCCTCCAGTGTTCTACGCCATATTTTATAGCTTCCGCCTGTAAAATCTGAGATGTGTAGAGCAGAGACTCAAAGTCTTTCGGGTATTTAAATGTTTCTGAAAGATAGGCCAGTATTTTTCCATTTGCTGATCCATTCTTTTGATGCTTCTCCATAACATAAGAAAATATATTTCTGTCTTCCGGTATGGTGAAACTCTTTATAGTTCTAATCCCGGGAAAGGACTGAAATCCATATTCAGAAGTAAACCGGAAATAGTGGTTGCGATAATCATTAAATGGTTTCATTCCATGCCATACATCCCAGTAATGCACATCCCCCCTTGATTCATCATTTGGATTATCAAATTTCCCACCGGATGAAGGAGAGGAAGGCCAGAAAAACCGTTCCGGGTCATGCTTTTTTACTATTTTTGGGATAATTGCTTCAAAAAGATTTGAATACATCTTTTTTATCTGTCCCGTCTTGATTGACAGTACAAGCTCAGGCACCTGTAATTCTACCAGCGATTTCTTTTTAAGCATATCTATCATCCACTCTATTTCATTGTTACCGCACCATAAGCCCAGACAGGGATGATTTCTTATCCTTTTTATATTATCTTCAAGCTCTTGTTTTACGTTTTCAATAAATTCTCCGCTTGCAGGATAAATTGAACACGCAAACATAAAATCCTGCCAGACAATAAGACCATGCTCGTCACATAATTCAAAAAAGTAATCAGCAGGGTATATCCCCCCGCCCCATACTCTAATACAATTAAAATGTGCCTCGATGCAATCCTTTATTAGTCTTTCAGTGCGTTTTTGAGAATACCGGGACATTAGATTATCCTCTATTATATAATTTGCTCCTTTAGCAAAAATTGGCACGCCGTTCACTTCAAACTCAAATGACTCTCCCCATTTATCTTTTTTTTGTTTTATGTTTAGTGTCCTCAATCCTATCTTAAATTCTTTTAAGTCAAGTATTCCATCTTCATTATTTAAATTTACTTTAACTCTGTAAAGCGGTTGTCCTCCATAACCATTTGGCCACCAGAGCTCAGGGTCTTTTATTGTAAAGTTAAAATTACAATTTATGTTTGAGTAATCAGTTCCAAGCGTTTTTAATATTTTTTTACCCCCGGGGCAGGCAATTAAAACTTCGATATTAAACTTCCCTTTGACCCGGGTTTCAATACTAATCTGTATTCCCAGATTTACACTGCTTCCCCCGTGTTTCTGTGTAACATATACATTTTTTAAACGCGCACTATTATAAAATTTTAAACCGATATCCCTCCATATGCCGGAATCAGGGATCCTTGGCCCCCAATCCCAGCCGAACATACTGTGTGCTTTACGCAGATGGTAAAATCCTGGCATTGCTACATCAAATTTCCTTTCCCAAAGCGGGTTCTTCCTCTGCATTTTTTCGATAAATTTTGTTGGAGAGTAAAATATAATACGGATATCATTCC
>CAZLME010000040.1:0-11999 GCA_964560595.1 uncultured Actinomycetota bacterium | reverse complement strand
GTGTATTAAACAATGGAATGTCTATAATCGGAGTGGGTATTGAATGGCAGGCGGTTATAAAAGGCCTGGTACTGTTAGCAGCAGTTGCATTTGATGTGTTCTCAAAATCCAGGTCCAAGGCTTAATTCTATAATATTTAAAGATAAAGTATAAAAAAAATTTTAAGGCCACAGTGTTAAACTGCACTATATAAATTAAAAAAACTGATTGTTTTTTAATTTTAATGTTTTTATATGTTTTTAGTGAAAAAATAGTTTGTTAAGTAAATTATAAAATTAAGTTAGATAAATGACTTGACTAACTAAATCTTTATATTTAGAATAATATTAATATTCATGAAAATAAATTGGCTGTTACAGAATGATCCTGATAAAAAAACAAAAAACTCTTAAGCAAACAAACAGGAAAGTAATATTAAATATTCTCCGTGACTCCGGAGAAATCTCGATTGCTGATCTTTCAAAAGAAGTAAATTTAAGTAAGCCTACTCTTATGACAATAATTAATTATTATTTAAAAAATGGGCTTGTTGTAAATATAGGAAAAGGAAGTTCTACAGAAGAAGGCGGTAAAAAACCAAATATTTATAAGTTTAATGAAGATGGTGGTTATGCTATCGGTATGATAATATCAGCAAATAAACTGGCTGCAGTAATTGTAAATTTAAAGAACAAGATTTTATATAAAACTTCGGTACAACTTGAAACAAATGAAATATTTGATAGTGTCTTGAAAAAAATAATTGGTTTATATAACAATCTTATAAATAATCCTGATATTGATAGAAAAAAACTTGTAGGTTTTGCAATCGGAGCATATGGTATTACTGATTTCAATAAGGGCGAAGTTATTTTTTCCCCACATTTTCCATCATGGGGGAAAAACATAAATCTAAAAGAAAAAATACTTGAACAGATACAGGATGAAATTCCTGTTATTGTAGATAACCATATAAGATTCCAGGTTTTTGCTGAAAAAATTCTGGGGCTTGGAAAAGAAAAGAATGACATCGTTGCTATCCAGGCAGGTAAAGGACTGGTAGTAGGGGTAATAATGGAGAATGAAATTAAAAGAGGTAATAGCTATTTATTTGGTGAATTAGGCCATATGATAGTAGATCCTGAAGCGAGGGAAATCTGTGCATGCGGCGGGAAAGGTTGTTTTGAAGCGATGGTAACAACTGACAGGATATTAAAGATGGCAAGAGAGAAATATAAAAAATACCCGGATTCAATTGTTTTTAATGGTGGGTATTCTGGGACTTTAGAGATTAATCGCATATTTGATTCAGCAAATAAAGGAGATGAGCTGGCGCTTAATCTTATGAATGATGTAATAAACTGGTTTGGGATCGGAATATCCAATATTATTCTTATGTATGATCCTCAGATTGTAATAATTCAGGGTATCTTTTCAAAAGCGGGAAAATATTTTCTTAAAAGTTTGAAGGAGAAGGTTAATAAGATTTCCTTATTTTCAATAGAAAAGAAAACTGAAATAAAATATTCTGAACTTGGTGATAAAGCAGGGTTGCTGGGAGCGGTATCTTATGTACTTTCAAAGTATTTTGAATGATTTTTTTAAAAAAAAGTTATAATAAAGGAGGAGGTGAGGTGTAAGAAAGAAAAAGACGAGATTTGTCTAGACTTAAATAAAGATTTGGTGTTAAACATATCTCGGCTAACATTTTGTAAAAATATCAAAAAAAATTGATTTAAAAGGAGATGAGAGAATTGAAGAAAGTAGTAGTACTTATTATAGCTGTAGTTTTAACTGCCTCAATGTTGTTTGTGGGGATCTCTTGTCAGGAAGAGAAAGCAGAAGGTGTTATCATAAGCTGGTGGCATATCCAGACCGAAGCAGCCCAAAGGGCATTATGGAAAGATTTAGCTGATAAGTATATAGCTGAACATCCAGGTGTTTCTATTGAGATTACAGTTATGGAGAATGAAAACTTCAAGACCAAACTGACTACGGTTATGCAGTCCGGAGAAGTACCGGATATTTTCCAGAGTTGGGGTGGCGGAACAATGAATGATCAAGCCAAAGCTGGCTTACTTAAAGACATTACAGCATTTCTTGATAAAGATGGTTGGCGTGATACATTCTCAGAAGGTGCACTGGGTGTTTATGCTCTTGATGGAAAAAACTATGGTGTACCAAGAGATATGGGAATGGTTGGCTTCTGGTATAACAAGGATCTATTTGCTCAGGCAGGTATTAGTAATCCTCCTACGACTTGGGCTGAACTCATTGAAGATGTACAGAAATTAAAAGATGCTGATATTACTCCGATTGCTGTTGGCGGAGGAGATAAATGGCCAGCTGCCTTCTGGTGGGAATATCTTGCAGTACGAATTGGTGGAGAGGATGCTTTTATTGCTGCTGCTTCAGATGGCTCTTTTACTGATGATCCTTTTGTAGAAGCAGGGGAAAAATTGCTGGAACTTGTAGATCTTAATGCATTCCAGGATGGTTTCCTAGGCGCAACCTGGAATGATGAAGCTACCCTTATGGGTAATGGTGAAGCTGCTATGGACCTTATGGGGCAGTGGGCTCCCGGATCATTCAGTGATAACAGTGCAAGCGGTGAAGGACTTGGTGATAATGCAGGATGGTTTAAATTCCCCGCAATTGAAGGCGGAGCAGGTGGTCCGGATGATGCATTAGGTGGAGGTAATGGATTTGTTGTTGGTAAAAATGCTCCGGATGAAGCCGTAGATTTTCTGAAATTTTTAAGCAGTGTTGAATCACAGAAAGCACAGGCCGAATTGGGTATGTCTGTTCCTGTCGTAAAAGGTGCTGAAACAAGTCTTACCGATCCATTGCTTAAAATGGTTCAGCAGGGTGCAGCAGATGCTAAATATTTCCAGCTGTACTATGACCAGTATTTACCACCCGCAATGGGTTCCGTGGTAAACGATGCTGTTCAGGCAATTCTTGCCAAAACAAAGACACCGTCAGAAGCTGCTCAGATGATTGAAGACTCAAAATAATAAAAAATAGTTGAGCAAAGTGTTGCGGGGATTGAGTTTAAAAATACTCAATCCCCGCAATATTTAATGGCATAAAAAAATAATTAGACATAAAATAATAAATAATGTGGGGGGATTATTATAATATCATCACAAAAATTTAAGCCTCATAATATTTCTAAAGAAAGATTAATAATTTTTTTATTCTTACTCCCGGCTGGTCTGCTTATATTTTTTTTCTTAATATACTCAATATCCCAGTGCTTTTACTACAGCTTTTATAACTGGAATGGCATGGGTCCTGCAGTTGATTTTATTGGATTACAAAACTTCAAACGTATTTTTACTGACCAGGTTTTTATGAAAGCTATAGGTAATGCGCTTTTAATTATTGTATTGTCTTTAGGTGTACAGCTTCCCATGGCTATGGCATTGGCTATTATGATTGGACAAAAAATACGAGGCCGTGCCTTTTACCGGACTGTTTTTTTTATGCCCTATGTTTTGTCTGAAGTCATTACAGGTATTATGTGGTTAATTCTTTACAATCCTGAACCAAAGAGGGGATTCATAAATGCAGTTTTAGAATTTATTCCGGGGTTAAAACCCCAGGCCTGGCTGGGAGATACCAGGCTGGTTCTACTGGCTATATTTGTTGTATTAACGTGGAAGTATATTGGATTTCATATGCTTCTATATATAACAGGTCTGCAAAATATACCAAGGGATATTGAGGAAGCTGCTTTAATTGATGGTGTAAATAAACGTCAGATGTTAACAAATATAACTTTACCATTGTTATTAGGAACTATAAGAACCTCAGTATATCTATCAGTTCTTGGTTCGCTGCAGATATTTGCTCTGGTATGGCTTATGACTAAGGGCGGTCCTGTTAATGCAAGTGAAGTATTGTCAACATATATGTATCGTTATAGTTTTGTCCGGTTTGAGCTTGGATATGGCTCAGCGGTAGCAATTATAATGTTAATTATTTCACTGACTTTTTCAATAATTTACAGGTATCTTACGCGTAAGACAGAATATGTAGCATAGAAAGGATTAACTTATGTTAAATGATAGTTCCAAAAAGAGAATGAAATTCAAGGAATATATTCTTGTAATTTTTAAATATATTTTTCTTACCCTGGTAGCAATATTAATACTTACTCCGATAGTAATAATTGCATTCGGAGCATTAAAAACACGGGGTGAATTTGTAACTAATCCATATATCCCCCCTATCCCACCTAATTTGGGTAATATTATAAGAATTTTAAAAATGCCAATTTTTTGGTATATGATACGTAATAGTCTGGTTATAATGGTTTCAACAACAGTAGGAGTGGTCATTGTTGCCTCTCTAGCAGCGTTTGTATTTTCCCGTGTCAGGATCCGCGGCAAGAATATTTTATTTAATTTCTTTACCCTGGGTCTTATGTTCCCTGTAACAATAGCTATCTTGCCAATATTTCTTATGGTGAGACAGGTGGGTTTAACTAATAATCTAATAGGAGTAATACTGGTACAAACTGCATTTCAACTTTCTATTTCTATTGTAATTCTTCGCAATTTTTTTATGGATATCCCTTCAGAGCTTCAAGATGCCGCCAGCATAGACGGATGTAATACATTTGGATTTTTATGGCGCATTCTAATGCCGCTTGCACGTCCTTCCCTGGCCGCTGTAGCAGCTTTAGCCGTTGTTACAAGCTGGAATGATCTGGTAATACCACTAGTGTTGATAGATAAAGAAAAATTATGGACACTTCCACTTGGTACCATGCAATTTCAAGGTCAATATGGGATGGATTACTCACTAATATCGGCATTTCTGTTAATATCTGCTATACCCGCTATTATATTCTATCTATTTGCTGAGCGTCAGCTAGTTTCTGGGCTGACTGCAGGTGCAATAAAAGGTTAACACACTGATTGATATTATTAAAATATTAAAGCCCATCATATAAAGTTTTTATTAATAAATACTATAAGATTTTAATTTGTCATTGTTAAAAAATTCATTTTAAATAAAAATAAAATAATATTTATTTAATTGGTATATTATAATAATTGATGGGTGCTTAAATATGGTAAAACTTAATATAAAAGGAGTCATAAAATGGACGAAAAAAATAATAAACAAAAAAAAGATTATCTTAATGAGAACCAGCCGGTTGATAAAAGAGTTGAGAGTCTTTTATCCCTAATGACTCTGGATGAAAAGATTGCCCAACTTGGAAGTATCTGGGTGTATGAAATATTAGATAATCAAGATTTTTCGAGTAAAAAGGCAGATACTCTATTCAAGTATGGGATTGGTCAGATAACACGTCTTGGCGGTGCAAGTAATTTTAGCCCGGATGAATCTGCAAAAACGGCAAACCAGATACAGAAGTATCTGGTTACGAATACACGTCTGCGCATCCCTGCTATTATTCACGAGGAATCATGCAGCGGATATATGGCCAAAGAAGCAACTTGCTTTCCCCAGATTATAGGGGTTGCCAGTACCTGGGATCCTGATTTAGTGAATAAAATGGGTAGTGTAATAAAAGAACAGATGAGATCGGTAGGGGCACATCAGTCCCTTGCCCCGGTTCTGGATATCGCAAGGGATGCAAGATGGGGGAGAATGGAAGAAACTTTTGGAGAAGACCCTTATCTTACCTCAAAGATGGGAACGTCCTATATAAAGGGAATCCAGGATAATAATTGGAAGAACGGTGTAATGGCTACAGGCAAACATTTTGTAGGATATGGTGCATCTGAAGGCGGTATGAATTGGGCACCGCCTCATATTCCAGAGAGGGAGATGAGTGAAATTTATTTGGCACCTTTTGAAGCTGCTGTTAAAGAAGCAAGGATTGCATCTATTATGCCGGCATATCATGAACTGGATGGAATACCCTGTCATAGTTTAAAGGAGTTGTTGAAAGTTACATTAAGAGATGAGTGGGGTTTTAAGGGGCTGCTGGTATCTGATTATTTTGCCATTAATATGTTATATGATTATCACAGGGCTGCAAGGGATAAAGAACATGCAGCAAAGATGGCTCTTGAAGCGGGGGTAGATGTAGAACTTCCAAGCACCGATTGTTACGGAAAACCATTAAAAAATGCAGTAGAAAATGGTTTTATAAAAGAATCGCTGATTGATATATCTGTAATGAGAATACTTAAAATGAAATTTTCACTGGGGCTTTTTGAAAACCCATACGTAGATGAGGAAAAAGCAGGAAAAGTATTTGATGCACCGGAGCAAAGAGCACTTGCACACGAAATAGCGCAAAAATCAATCGTACTCTTAAAAAATGATGAGGATTTACTTCCACTTAAGAAAGATATTTCATCAATTGCTGTAATCGGGCCAAATGCTGATAATGCGAGGAATATCATAGGGGATTATGCGTACCCCTGTCATATAGAGTCACTTATTGAAATGAAGGAAAGCGATAATACATTTAATACTCCTATGCCCGACAAAGTAGAGATGGTTGATAATTTTGTTCAAATATCAACCATACTGGAAGGAATAAAAGAAAAGGTATCTAAAGATACAATTATTTATTATGCAAAGGGCTGTGACATAAAAAGTAGTTCCACTGACGGCTTTTCTAAAGCAGTTGAGCGTGCAAAAAAATCAGAAGTAGCAATTGTGGTTGTTGGCGATAAATCAGGTCTGGTTATGGATTGTACAAGTGGAGAGTCCAGAGATAGAGCGGATTTAGATTTACCAGGTGTACAGGAGGATCTAATAAAAGCTATTTACGGGACAGGTACACCTGTAATTGCTGTTCTTGTAAATGGCAGACCGATATCTATAAACTGGATTGTTAAGAATGTACCGGCAATAATAGAAACATGGCTGCCAGGTGAAGAAGGAGCCCGGGCAGTAGCAGATGTTCTTTTTGGAGATTATAATCCGGGAGGAAAGCTGCCAGTATCGTTTCCAAGGTCGGTAGGGCAGGTTCCGGTATATTATAATCATAAAATTTCAGGCGGGCGCTCACACTGGAAAGGTGATTATGTGGAAATGAGCAGTAAACCGTTGTTTCCTTTTGGTTATGGATTAAGCTATACACATTTTGAATATAGCAATCTGGTTGTTACACCGGAAATTGTATCCTGTAACGGAGAAGTTAAAATAAGCATATATATTAAAAATACCGGGTCTTATAGAGGAGATGAAGTTGTACAGCTATATGTAAGGGACGTACAGTCTGAAATAACAAGACCTATTAAAGAATTAAAGGGTTTTGTAAGAGTTACACTGAAACCAGGTCAAAAGAAGACAATTTCTTTTATTCTATCAGCAACGCAGCTTGGTTTTTATAACAAAGATATGAAGTATGTTGTGGAACCAGGAATTATTGAAGTTATGCTGGGAAGTTCCTCAGATAATATAAGACTAAATGGAAAATTTGAGATTAATGGGGAAATGACCGAAATAAAAGAGGAAAAGAAATATTTTTCATCGGTTAAAATCATATAATAATTTAAAATTTGTTTTGTAAAATTAATATTACAGATTATTCTGGAAAATGATATAAATACTGCAACTATAGTAGTTATAGCTTTCATACAAAAGAAAAAAAGTCTTCAAAAATGGTTTAAAAATTAGTATATGTTAAGCAGTGGATAAGATAAAATTTACTAAAGTTATTTTAATAAATATAAGTGCAGCATTTATATATGGAATAATGATCTGTATTATATTTATGGTAATTTTTTATGTTTTAAGCGGAGTTGGTCCAGGAAGTATAGAAGGAGGATTTGCCAGGGGATTATATCTGGCTGCGAGGCTTGGTTTAATTGTCGGTATTATAGCAGGATTAATATTTGCTATTATTTTGGGAATGTTACTAAGACCCTTCAAGAGAGTTGTTTATATAAAAGATGAGAATATTTTTTTATCGGTGCTAAACATAGCTATAAGCGGGATAAATTATGAATTAGAAAAAAGAGATGATAATTTATATATTTTTAAAGAAAAAAAAGATAGACTTGCTAAAATACTGGTAAGAATAAAAGAAAATAATGCAGTTATTTACGGTCATTTCAATAAGGTTGTTTTTTTGAGCAAATATTTTTCAGGTAGATTTTAGAAAAAGACTTATAAAAAAATTTTTTTAACGTTTGTATTGTTTTCATTTAAAAAATAAATTACTTCGGCTAAATTAAACAATAATTTAAAATTCCGGAAATTTATAAGGCAAGGATACAGGTTTAAAATAAATTAATTTAGAACGTATAAATTAAATATTTTGAAATATTTTAGGTATTTTTTAAAAATTTTATATATTAGGCTATATTATTAATAAATTATTTAGTATAATCATTAATTATTAAAATATTTTATAAAATAAATCATATTTTATAATCTTAATGTTAAATTAATAAAAATATTTTAGGAATTGAGGAAAAATGAGTGAATATTTGAAAGTAATAAGAGAGAGATGCGATAATAAAAATTATAATAAATTAATTAAAATAAAAAATAATTATATTTTTGAATTTACCGCTAAGTTCATAGAACTTTTTAATCCAGGATCGATATTTATATGTGATGATTCAAAGGAAGATTTTAGTTATATAAGAAATAAAACTATAAGGGATGGTGAAGAAATTGAATTGTCAACTCCAGGTCATACCGTCCATTTTGATAGTTATTATGATCAGGGGAGAGATAAAGAACATACAAGGTTAATGGTTCCGGAAGGAGTTTGCATGGGACCGGACCTTAATACAATAGAAAAAGAAAGAGGACTTAAAGAAATTTTAGGCATCATGAAAGACATAATGCAGGATAAAGAGTTATATATACTGTTTTTTAGTCTCGGACCGGCTAATTCTAAATTTACAATTCCTGCTGTTCAGTTAACAGATTCAAGTTACGTATCACATTCTGAAATTATACTTTACAGAGCTGGATATAAAGAGTTCTGCAGGCTCGGGAATTATAAAGATTTTTTCAGGTTTGTACATTCTGCTGGAGAGGTTAAAAATGGAGTAAGTAAAAATATTGATAAGAGAAGAATATATATGGATACCGAAGAGGATATTGTATATTCTGTCAATACTCAATACGGGGGTAATACAATTGGACATAAAAAACTTGCAATGCGTCTCGGAATAAATAGAGCTTCAAAAGAAGATTGGTTAACAGAACATATGTTTATTTCAGGAATACACGGTCCTGGGGGCAGAGTAACTTATTTTACCGGTGCATTCCCTTCTATGTGTGGAAAAACTTCTACTGCAATGCTGGATGGTGAGACTATAGTAGGAGATGACATCGTATATATTAAGAATATTGAAAATAAAGTATACGCTGTTAACGTGGAAATAGGAATTTTTGGAATAATAGAGGATATTAACCCTGAGGACGATCCTTATATATGGAATGTTTTAAGTAAGCCAAACGAAATTATATTTTCAAATGTGCTGATAACAGAAGATAAAAATGCCTATTGGGTAGGTAAACCTGGAAAGGTGCCTGAAAAAGGAATAAATCATTCCGGGGAGTGGTATCCCGGTAAGAAAGACTCTGAGGGAAAAGAAATACCACCTTCTCATAAAAATGCAAGGTTTACCGTAAATCTTGAAAATCTAAATAACCTTGATAAAAATTACGATAATCCCAAGGGTGTCGAAATAAAGGGCATAATATATGGAGGAAGGGATTCGGATACACTGGTGCCGGTACTGGAAGCATATGATTGGGTTCATGGTATTATAAGTATTGGGGCATCTATAGAATCTGAAACAACTGCAGCTACACTTGGTAAAACCGGTGTAAGGGAATTTAATCCAATGTCAAATCTGGATTTTCTATCAATTCCTGTTGGTAAATATATAGATATTAATCTTAAATTTGGAGAGTTACTTGAAAATCCTCCTGAAATTTTCGGTGTTAATTATTTTTTAAAAGACAGAAATGGTAATTATTTAAATGAGAGGATTGATAAGAAAGTATGGCTGAAATGGATGGAGCTTAGAGTTTATAACGAATTAAAAGCAATAAATGTTGGGACAGGTTTTATTCCCATATATGAAGATCTTGAAGTATTATTTAAGAATGTTCTGGGAAAGGATTACGCACGGGAAGATTATATAAAACAGTTTACACTAAGAGTTCCCGAGAATCTTTCAAAAATAGATAGAATTGTAAAAATATACAGAGATCTTGGCCCCAATATCCCGGGTTTAATATATAAAGTTCTTGAGGAACAGAAAAAGAGGCTGGAAGATTTAAAAATGGAAAAAGGCGACTATATTTCTCCGTTTTCTTTTTAATTATTAAGTTCAAGCGTTATACAATTAGTTACTTAAATAATTAATCATTTTTTTTTGAAATAATTCCCCTAAAATTATAATCCAGACGAGCAATTAAAATTATGGGTAATTAACATTATTGACACCATTATCAAATTTATACATAACAAGGCCTGTACAGGGTTTAGGGTAGAAATAAGTGGATTTTTCAGGCATCAGGTATCCTGCCAAACAAATTTTTTCAATTTCTTTAACCGTAGGAGCATTTAAAAATACTCCGATATCGAATTTTTTATAATCTATATTTTTAATTAAATCATCCATGGAATGTGTATAATCGATTTTCTTTATTTCATAAAGGTCTGAAATCTTGTCCATAAAGAATTTTTGCAGTAGATTTACATCCATATTTAAATAGTATCTGTCTGGCTGTTTTATACTGGAAGAAATATCAAGATATTTATTTTTCAAGGTTATAAAATATATTTTTTTTGACCCGTCATAAAGAAAAAAGCTTTTAAGACCTGAGGATTTGGCCTTTAGTAATTTTTCATAAAGGCAACTGGTAGATTTTAATGTGTCTTTTTCAATATGGAAGAATTCACTGATTATATCAAATATTTTTTCAAGCCCGGGATAATTCTCAAATTTTAAGGATCTGTGTGTTGGAAGTATAATAAAATCACTCTGATTGCTTTCAATATATAATGTGAGAATAAAATCTTCCGGATAAAATTTATTATATTTATTTTTACATCTTAATTTATCGAGTTCATTCTTATAATTAAGTGAAGTTTCATACCTGTGATGACCATCCGCAATTATAAGTTTTCTATCTTTCATAATTTTTATAATTTCATTTATATTTTTTGTGCCCGTAATATTCCATAACTTAAATCCCAGATTTAAATCATAACCTGCTTTTATGTCTATTGCAGGATTTTTCTGAATATTATACTGTAGAATATTGTTTATTTTATTTTGATTATCGTTATAAAGTGTATAAATAAGACCAAAGTTCATTCTGCATTCCGATAGCAGTTTTAGCCTGTCTTCTTTTATTTTTAATGAAGTTTTTTCATGTGGGATAATATGTGATTTGGAATAAGGTTCTATTCTTGTAAGTCCGATAAAACCTAAAATTTTTTTTATCTTATTATTAATTTTAAAACTTTCTTCGATAATATAGAAACATTTAACATTACCGGATCTTAATACATCTTTTTTTATCCAATCATTCAATATTTTTTTTGCTTTTATATATTTATCTGTACCGCTGCTTTCAGGCAGTATTAAATTAATAATATTGTAAGGATGCGAATTATAGAGTTCTTTTTTTAAATCCTTGGAAATCACATCATAAGGAGGAGATATTACTTTGGAGATATTTCCAATCTTATCTTCATTATAAATAAATCCCCTGAAAGGTATAATATCAACCATTTAATTGAATCCTCCTATAAAAATAGCCAGAAAAATCTTTATTAAATCAATATAAAATTGATTTGAGATTATAGCAATATCAACTTTTATTTACAAATAAAATCTTTCAGCGATACCGTCAAGTCTTTTGTGTAAATTCATTTACCGGCTTATCCTTCCAAACTTTATTTAAATGGAACATAACCCCATAGATAATCCTTGAGCAGCCTTTATCATTTTCAAAACAGCTTACATGCATTGTCCTTCTTCTTACATTCCTGAAGGACCTTTCTATAACATTGGTGGTTCTTATCTTTTTCCAGACAG
>CAZLME010000039.1:0-12338 GCA_964560595.1 uncultured Actinomycetota bacterium | reverse complement strand
TGCCGTATCATATCCTATTGTATAATCCGTTCCGTAAATATCATTATCTATGGTTGCAGGTATTCCCACAACCTGTATCCCCTGTTTATGAAGATCATGAGCACCCCTGAATGAGCCGTCTCCGCCAATTACGACCAGACCTTCTATGTTATTCTTTTTTAAATTGTCTATTGCCTTTTTTTGTCCGCTCCTGCACTTAAATTCTTCCGACCTTGCAGAGTAAAGAAAAGTTCCGCCCCTATCAATAATTCCACCTACTGAATTTAAATCCAGCACCTTACAATCATTGCTTACAAGCCCTTTATATCCTTCATAAAACCCATATACTTCCAGATTACGATATATTCCGTATCTTGTAACAGCTCTTATAACTGCATTCATACCACTTGCATCTCCACCGCTTGTGAGTACTGCAATTCTTCTTTTTTCTTTTATCATAATTACTCTCCTGTTTTCTTTACTTTCTTCTATTTTCTAATTCTTCATATACCTGTTCCAGAGTAACCTTTTTCTCAACCATAAGGACTATAAGATGATAGATCATATCAGCTATCTCATTTATTATATCCTGTTTTTTCTGATGTTTTGCAGAAAGAACAACTTCCATGCTTTCTTCACCAAATTTTTTTATTATCTCATCCAGACCCTTTTTATGAAGGGAGTAGGTATAAGAATCAGAAACTTTGTTTTTTATCCTGCTTTCAACTACTCCGTACAATTCTTCAAGTATATTTTTCTTTCCTTCTTCTTTAAAATATCTTCCAAAATCCAGGTCTTTTTCAATACCTTTAAGGGTCCTGTAAAAGCAGCTCCTTCTTCCGGTATGACAGGCATTCCCCACCTGTTCCACACCAATCAGTAAAGCATTTCCATAACAATCATACTTAATATTTTTTATTTTCTGTATATTCCCTGATGTCTCCCCTTTGTTCCATAACTTTTTCCTGTCTCTGCTCCAGAACCAGGTTGTACCCGTCTCCAGACTTTTTTCCAGGGATTCTTTACTCATATACGCCAGCATAAGAACATCACCTGATTTATGATCCTGAATAACAGCAGGGATTAAACCAATTTTTTTATTTTTTTCTTTTTTTGCCTTATTAGTCATTTTTTAACTTCCTGATATATTTTGCTTTCCGCATATTAAAATTATTAAAGACATCCGGACTTTAACATTTTAAAAAACCTTTTCATATCATTACCGAAATATCATTTATTTTTTCAATAATACCACACTGACATTTAAAACTTCCATTTTTTAAAACATATAAATGCCGGGGTTACTTATGTAAATCATTATATTAATAAATAAATTTTATATCCTTACATTTATTCCTTCGGATTTCAGATATTGTTTTGCCTCTTTAATAGTGTACTGGCCATAATGAAATATGGATGCTACCAGAACTGCGTCGGCATCAGCATATTTAATAACATCCCTTAAATGTTCCAGTTTCCCTGCCCCGCCGGAAGCTATAACCGGTATGTTTACCACAGAAGTCACAACCCCGGTAAGTTCTATATCATAACCTTCTTTTGTCCCGTCCTTATCCATACTTGTAAGCAATATTTCACCTGCTCCCAGCTTCTCAACTTTTTTAGCCCAGTCCACCGCATTCATGCCCGTGGGAGTTCTTCCTCCATTTAAATATACTTCCCAGAAGCCTTTACTTTTATACTTTGCATCAATTGCAATTACTATACACTGGCTTCCAAATACCTTTGAAGCTTCACTCACAAGAGACGGGTTCTTAAAAGCTGCCGTATTAATGGAAATTTTATCTGCACCTCGTTTCAGTATTTCCCGGATATGCTCCACACTACTTATGCCCCCGCCTATAGTATATGGTATAAAAACTTTTTCAGCAGTTTTACTTGCCAGCTCTATTACTGTTTTTCTTTTTTCATGTGATGCCGTTATATCCAGGAACACTATTTCATCAGCTCCTTCCCTGTCATAAAAAGCAGCCAGTTCAACCGGATCCCCTGCATCCTTTATATCTATGAAATGCACACCTTTTACCACTCTCCCCCTATCTACATCCAGACAGGGAATAATTCTTTTAGTTATCATCTTTTATGCCAACCCTTATTGCTTCCTTTAAATTAATTTTATTTTTACCTTCATATAAGGCTTTACCGATTATTATGCCTTTAATTCCTAAATTTTCAATTTTTTTAAGATTAATAATATCATCGAGGCCCGCTATTCCTCCTGCAATTATGAATTTTAATTTAGAATTTTTAAAAATCTCTTTAAGAAAATCAAAATCAACACCTTCAAGTGTACCGTCCCTTGATATATCCGTAATAATCACCTCTCCGGCTCCAAGGCTTTCGAGTCTCTTTAACATTTTAAATATCGTTATTTGGGTTTCCTTCTGCCAGCCATTTTTAAAAATAATCCCATTTTTCCCATAATCAAGACTCAAGATTACCCTGTCTTTATAATTTACGATGCTGCTCTTTAAGAAATCCATATTCTCCACTGCTCTTGTTCCCAATATAACTCTATCCACGCCCTCTTTCAAAACTTTATTGATTGCCCTGGTACTTCTTATACCTCCGCCATATTGCACTTTTACATCTATTCTCTTTTTTATTTCGGACACAATTCCCAGATTTTCCAGCTTTCCGGTCCTTGCGCCTTCAAGATCAATTATGTGCAGCCACTCTGCTCCTTCTTTTTTCCATTTAACGGCTACTTCAACCGGATTGTCGAAGTATTTTTTCCGGGTATTAAATTTACCTTTTGTCAGTCTTACACAGGCACCATTGATTAAATCTATTGCCGGAATTACTATCATTAAATTCTATCCTCTAAAATTTTTAAAATGTTATTTATTTTTTTAACTCAATCAGATACCCCATATTTTTGCCTTTGGCCTTTTTCTTTAACCATATCCAGGAAATTCTCCAGAAGTTTTAACCCATAATTACTGCTTTTTTCAGGATGAAACTGTACTCCATAAATATTATCATATTCTATTCCTGTAGTTAATTTAATACCGTAATCAGTGGTACAGCTTATAATTCTTTTATCATCAGGTACTACATGGTATGAATGATCAAAATAAAAATACTCACCCTCTTTTATGCCGGAAAACAATTTACTGTCCTTTTTAAATATTTTTAATTGATTCCATCCAATGTGCGGCACTTTCACGGGTAGGGGGGGTATTTTATCCACATAGCCTTTTAAAAGACCCAGACCCATATTTTTTCCGTCTTCATAGCTATATTCAAAAAGTAACTGCATTCCCAGACATATCCCTAAAAATAACTTCTTTTTTATATTTCCTTTAATAGAATCAATTATTTTTATTTCCTCAAGATTCCTCCGGGCATCTCTGATTGCACCTACACCGGGCAGTACCAGTGCATGGGCGTTATTCATAATCCTGATATTATCTGTAACCCTCACATCGGCACTTATTTTTTTAAAAGCATTTTCTACACTTTTTATATTACCCATTCCATAATCTATAATCGCAATATACATAACCTATACCTTTAAGCTTATTTTAATATCTGATTTATTGATTTCCAATCAGCACTATTTAATAAAAATTAATGCTTAAGATTTATATTAAACCTTTAGTTGAAGGTAATGAATCTGTTTCTCTTCTCCTGCTGGCATCATGGAGTGCTATACCAAATGCTTTAAAAATTGCCTCTATAATATGGTGGGAATTTAATCCGGTATTTTTATTTATATGAAGATTTATAAAACTGTTACTGACCAGGGCTCTGAAAAAATCTTCAATTACCGCAGTTTCCATTCCGTTAATCTTCTCATATTCAATTTCAACATTATATCTAAGATAGGCTCTTCCGCCTATATCAATAGAAACCGATACCTCAGTATCATCCATGGGCAATAAAATATACCCAAATCTTTTTATACCTTTTTTATCTTTCAGGCACTCAAAAACAGCCTTACCCAGGCAAATGCCCACATCCTCCACCAGATGGTGGCTATCCACTTTCAAGTCACCCAAAGCTTTGATATTCATGTCAAAGTTACCGTGCCTTGTAAAACTTTCCAGTACATGATTCAAAAAAGGAACAGGAGTTTTTATATTTGCTTTTCCGTTACCGTCAAGATCAAATTCAAGTTTAATGTCGGTCTCTTTAGTTTTTCTTATTATTTTTGTTTTCCTTTTCATTTTCTCTTTATCCATTAATTTATTACATTTTTAATTTTATTTATAAAATTACTTATTAGATCATATTTAACCCTGTAACTGGTAATATTAGCGATTAAACGTGTAGTTGAAACGGCAATTTCTTCCATTTCAACAAGATTATTTTCTTCAAGCGTTTTGCCTGTCGAAGTTATATCCAGTATCTCATCGGCAATTCCCAGCAACGGCGCAAGCTCTACCGAGCCGTGCAATTTTATGATTTCTGCCTGTATTCCTTTCCGGTCGAAATACTTTTTTGCGATATTAGGATAGCTGGTAGCAACTTTTACCAGGCCGAAATGCAAATAATGTTCTTTTACTTTTTCCACATAATCTTTTAATGTCGCAATAACTATCCTGCACTCTCCAATTTTTAAGTCCAGCAACTCATAAACATTACTTTCTTTTTCCATCAATGCATCTTTACCCGAAAAACCTATATCGCAGGCGCCATGTTCAACATATACCGGAACATCCATGGGTCGTGATATTACGTATTGTATTGGATCCTCTCCGGAGCATATGTAAAGCTTCCTGTTCTTTTCTATCAGAGATTTCACATTATAGCCTGCTTTTTTTAATACATCTATACAGGGTTCAAATAAATATCCTTTAGGTACTGCAATTTTAATTTCTTTTTCCATTATTTATCTCTTTTATAAAGTCGTTAATACTTTTTACCTTTTTTGTATTTTTACTAAGATCCTTTACCACTGCATTCTTAAAGTCCGGTTTGACTTCAACAAGCAAGTCACATTTTTTTTCTCCCGCAAAATTTTCTATATTGATTTTATCTTCAAAACATAACTCAACCATAATATCACTTTTCCGTAACTTCTGTGCTATTTCTATCAATCTGGCAATCCCGGTAATACTCTTAGTAACTTCACTTTTTAATAAGATTTTTAAATTTTCCTTCCCGTCTATTTTCCCGACAGCTTTATGAGTTAAATCAATATCAAGTGCAAATCCGGTAGCCTGGATATCCATCCCGAATTTCTTTATCAGCCCATCATATCTACCACCGCTTCCTATTATGCCCGATACACTCGAACAATATACTTCAAATAAAAGACCGGTATAATAATCAAAATCTCTAATAATACTGAAATCAGTTACAAGGTATTCTCTATAATTAAATTTTCCTAAAATATCATATATATCTTTAAGGTAATTATAACTTTTTATAACCTTTTGTTCTTCTATCCCCGAAATCAGTCCGGCTACTTTCTCGATACTGCTTTCCGGTTGCATTAATTTCATAAAAATTTCTGCTTTTTGTTCATTTTTTTTGCTTAAAAAGTTTCCCAGCGTCACAAGATTTTTCGCTATAATCTTTTTTTTGACATATTCCCTGTCATTTGTATCCAGTCTAAGCCAGTCACATAATCCTTCAATAAATTCTACATTTCCCAGCCCTATTTTATAATCATTTAATTTTAATTTGTTTAAAACGTTTACTAATATAACCAGGATTTCAATATCTGCCAGTATGTCTTTTGAGGAGCCGATAAGCTCCAGGCCTGACTGATTATAGACTCTCCTCGCACCTTTCTGGGTGCCTGATTGCCTGTAGGAATCGGCAAAATAGCAAAACCTTACAGGCAGTTGTCTTTTCTTTATTCTCATCCCGGTAAGCCTTGCTATTGGTATGGTCATATCACTTCTAAGAGACACGGGGCTCCCGTCAACATCAAAAAAATTAATCAGTTTGTCCTTCCAATTTTTACCAACCCCTATTGAAATATTTTTCGTATATTCCATTACGGGCGTATTGACCTCACCATAACCCCATAACTTAAACTCTTTTCTTATTATTTCTTTTATACTGTTTCTCTCTTCTGTCTCAAGAGGAAGTATGTCCCTTAATCCAAAAGGTAGCTTATCAGTCTGATTATCTTTTTTATTCTCGAACATATTCTTTTTTAATTTACTAAATATAAGAAAAGTATTTTATCATACTACATCAGTTTTAAAAAAGTATTAAATTTTATAATTTCAAAATAATTAATGTTTTTATTTTACATTAATTGCTGACGGATAGTTTATATTTTATATTGAAATTTTATCAAGCCTTTCTTTTTCCGTAATAGGTTTACCATTTTCATTAACAGCCATGATTTTACCGTCGATAAACATTGTTCTTATAGTCCCGCTTGCAGCCTTTACGCCGCATAAGTGCGGCGCATCAAGTATGCCTTTCTTTATTGCCTTTGATATTATTGATGGAGATATAAGAGGATCCTCAAATTCCTTTTCCCTGTCGAGCATTTTTAACTTTTCTATAATCATGGTCGCATCTAAAATCAGCTCATCTTTTCTTAATCTTACTTTTTCATCCAATTTCATATCAGGGCAACCATAAATATAATTATCCGTTACTTTATTTACTATTTTAACACTCTCTATAATATCCCCGGGTTTTGCGGCATGATCTGCCTCACAATATGCAACAACATGTAAAATATCCGGGTTCAGCTGCATCTGGAGCAGGGTAGAAGAAGCAAGCTGGCCCTTACTCTCATCAAAATCAGGCGGGTAACTGTATAATCCCGACCTTGTCTGTCTGAGTGTTATAAAATTGCCATCATGCAGAGATTCTATTAATTCTATTTTCGCAAGCATCTTTGCCAGATCCATTGTAAAAGAAGTTTCCGGAGGAGTGTTAAACATATATTGTGATATATACGTTTTAACTCCCATCATTTTAGCATTATAAGCAGCAATATAGGCGGCAGCTACTGCAATAGAATCTGGAGAATACCGCAGGCTCCAGTGATGTGATTCGTTAACCTCTACTGGTATATTTCTTTCAGCATGCCATTTCATTACTGATTGATTTTCAGCTATCGATTCTTCCAATTTTCTTCCGCTTCTATTATCCAGTTCATTGTACCAGCAGAGCGGCACTGCACACCACGCATTTTTGATAGTATCCAGAAGAACTTCTGCCATCCTTATAATATCATTTGTTCCGCTGTAGCACCGCAGCAGCGGATAATTACCGGTTCTTGATGCTTCATAAAGGCTCTTAAAATCATCAATACTTCTTAATGGAACCCCTCCCGCTCCATCCTGATTCTTATTCATTTTTTCAGGATAAAAAAAGAACTCCTGTGTATTCTGGTCAGGTCCGATAGATATTACATCCAGAATTCCGCTTGATGAAATCTCTTTTACCCCTTTTATTGTTTCACTTAAAGTCGGCCTTCCAAAATGATGCCTTATTACAGGAAAAGGTTTTTTATATCTGACTCTTTCCAGAATATTCTGGGGAGGAATACTGTCTCTGGTTTTTATTTTCTTTTTACTTAAATAACTTTCAATTTCTTCAATACTTTCTTCACCGGTAAAAATAACATCAAATAACTCGAGTTTTTTACCTATTTCAGCTACCGGTTTTGTGCTACCAAGTATTAGTTCTATCTTTTCTTTTTTTAATTTTTTGGCTATTTTCTCTTTTAGTTCCTCAAACACGGGAAGAACACTTTCCGGTGATAGCCTGTAACTCACCGCCACTATATCAGGGTTAAAGCTGTCTATATTTTCTTTTAATTTGTCTATAGTGCAGGCAGAACCTAAAAATTTAGTTTTATAGCCATATTTACCGGCCAGGTTTAAAAAATTTAAGATACCTGCAATATGTATGCAACTCCCTATAGAGACGCCGAGTATTTTCTTCATGTCTCTAAAACTACTTCCTTCCTTTAATAAATATTTTTCTTATCTGTTCCAAATTTAATCCTTCTAATCCCAGTCTTCTAAGATTGCGGCCGGTGCTTCTGAAATCTTTTTTAAATATGGAATTAGCTATATTGATAAGGGAATCAATTACTCTTGTTTCTACCCCGAGTGCTTTGCCAAATTCAGAAATCGGGACTAAACTCATGGGAACATCTTCGGTTATATATCGGACATTTATGGTTCTCGGAGCCATGATACCTACGTAACCGGGGTTGCTGTGTATGGCATCAAATAAATTATCTTCCACTACATTATAAGCCATTGATAACCATTCAATAGCAGAGTATATCCTGGCACACTTTAATTTTCTTGCAACAATTACTCTTTCTTCATCAACCGATTCAAGAATTTTTGTCACAGATTGTGTGACACCCTCTATATAGAACTGAAAATTTCCCATAGTAGACTCGATCCTGCTTAAATTAAGTATTGTAATCGAAGGGTGAAACACTGCACCCATATTATTAAAACTTGTTTCAATAGAGCTTGCAGCCGGGATAAATTCAGGAAATGCATCATTTAACTTTTTTACGACCATTTCAGTCTTTCTTGATGGTATAGCCGCTACCGGTATTGCCTGCTTTATCCTGAATATTCTTGCAGTGGCCGGGCCCATACCCCTACTTGCATAAATAAAAGTCTGGGCTTCTGCTACAGTGACATCTTTATTATTGCCTTCGTTCCGTAATACATTTAAAAATTCAAGTGCGCCGCATGTCCTTCCGGGATTTAAAACTACAATCTGCTTTTCATTTAAAAAAGGTGAGCATGTTTTAGCAATCGAATAATGGCCGTCTGCCGGTACCACGACCATGATTATATCCATACCCTTAACTGCTTTCTCCATATCACTGGTCACCAGATTAAGCTTACCAAAACCTTTAATCTCGCCTTCAAGCTCTATCCCCTTCATCTTTTTTATTGGTTGAATCCGTGAAAATGTCCTGTTATACAAATTAACGGTATATCCCTTTATCGCAAGATGCGCAGCTATTGCTTTCCCTCCATGACCCGCACCCAGCACTGCAAATTTTAAATCATGCATATAATCCCTCCCGGTGTACCTTTAAATATCTAAACTATATCCCAATTAATCTTATCTGAAAATATTTCCCTCAAACTTTTCTCAAGTGATTTATTCAAATCTATTCTATAATTTGATGGAAGCTTATAGGTCCTTCCGGCATCTTCATCTTTTTTATTCGTTATTCTGAATTCAACTTCATCAAATCCCGGGAATTTTTTTAATAAATTATAAAACCGGTTTATAAAATCTTTATCCATATCGTCTTTCTTCATTTTAAAAACTACTTTTCTACTTTTTTCGCCTATTAGTTCCTTCTGGCTTTTGTCAACTTTTTTATCTTTTTCCATTTCCTCAAATTCATTAGCTATAATTTTTAACTGGTCTTCTTTTTTGTCCAGTTTACCTTTTATTTTTACAATTTTATCTTCGGTAATAATTTCTCTGAATTTTAAAAATATTGAAGGAAATACGATTACCTCCACGCTATCAGAGACATCTTCTAACTCTATAAAGCACATCTGCTGGTCTTTCTTCGTATATATGGTTTTAATCCTGCTTATTATTCCTCCAATTGCAACATTTGCAGCATCATCAAGACTTCCCAGCACCTCAACAGGAGTTAGCCGTGAGAATGAATCTTCATATTCAAACAGGGGGTGCCCGGAAATATAAAGGCCCAGCATTTCTTTTTCAAAATTTAATAATTCTTTTTTTGAAAATTCCCTGAACTTATCTTCCAATTGAATTGAACCATTCAATAGCACCTCTTCTTTTTCACTTCCATTTACTTCAAATAGTGAATACTGGCCTATATCCCTGTCTTTTCTAGTCTTTAAAACTTCTTCTATTATTATCTCATAATTCTCCAGTAAGTATTTCCGGCTTAAACCCATAGAATCGAAAGTTCCGCTTTTTATTAAACTTTCAAGAGTTTTTTTATTTAATATGCTGCTGTCAACCTTTTCACAAAAATCAATAAAATTTTTAAATTTACCGCATTTTTTTCTTACTTTTTCTATGCATTCAATAACATTGGTCCCGACATTCTTAACAGCCGATAATCCGAATCTGATCGAATCTTCTACTACAGTAAAATCTGTAAAACTTTCATTAATGTCCGGAGGCAGAACTCTTATACCTATCCTTCTGGTCTCATTAACATACTGGGCTACTTTTTCCTGGCTCCCCATTCTTATACTGAGCAACGCCGCCATAAATTCTACCGGATAATTAGCTTTAAGATAAGCGGTCTGATATGAAATCATTGCATATGCTGCACTATGGGATTTATTAAACCCGTATTCGGCGAAATTATTTACGAGTTCAAAAATTTTTATTGAAATTTTCTCGTCTATCCCTCTTTTTTTAGCGCCTTCTATAAATTTACTTTTTTGCCTGGAAAGTAAGCCTCTTTTTTTCTTACTTATAGCACTTCTTAAAATATCTGCTTCCGACATACTGAAACCGGCAAGCTCCGATGCTATTCCCATAACCTGCTCCTGATACAGAATAATCCCATAGGTACTCTCAAGAATTTTCTCGAGAGAAGGATGAAGATAATTTATTTGTTTCCTTCCATTCTTATTTTCTACAAAGTCCCGCATCATTCCACTTTGTAGAGGACCGGGCCTGTATAAAGCCAGGAGAGCTATTAAATCTTCAAATCTTGTCGGTTTCAGGTTCATTACCAGTTCCCGCATTCCTGAACTTTCAAGCTGAAATACTCCCAGGCATTCCCCTTCACTTAGCATTTTAAAAGTTTTTTCATCATCAGGGTTTATATTATTAATATCTATTTCCAAATTTTTGGTTTTCTTTATTAAGAAAAGACTTTTATCTATCAATGATAGTGTTTTTAATCCCAGAAAATCCATTTTTAAAAGCCCTATTTTCTGGATATCCTCCATTTTATACTGGGTGACGATATTACCTTCATTTTCTTTCTGCAGCGGTGTGTAGTTGTAAAGGTCTTCCGAAGATATAACAACTCCGGCTGCATGGATTGAATCCTGTCTTGATATACCCTCAAGTGAGATCGCGGTATCAATTATCTCTTTTACCTTTTCATTATTCTCATAGATTTCATTTAATTCCGGAACCATCTCTAACGAATTTTTAATAGTTACATTTAATTCCATCGGAACCATTTTTGCTATACGGTCCACATCCGCATACGGCATTTCCATTACTCTTCCCGCATCTCTTATAGCCTGCCTTGCCGCCATTGTCCCGAAGGTAATTAACTGGGCAACTCTCCTGTCGCCGTACTTTTTTGTAACATACTTGATAACATCATCTCTTTTCTCATAACAAAAATCTATATCTATGTCAGGCATACTATTGCGTTCTTCGTTTAAGAATCTCTCAAACAACAGACCGTATTTTAAAGGTTCTATATCTGTTATTCCGAGCAGATAAGAAACTATGCTCCCTGCAGCTGAACCCCTTCCAGGCCCTACCCTTATGTTGTTATTTTTAGCAAAATTAATAAGATCCCATACAATTAAAAAGTAATCTGAAAATCCCATTTTCTTTATAACTTCCAGTTCCCTGTTTATTCTCTCGTTAACAACTTCAGTAATTTCACCATATTTATTTTTTAAACCTTCATAACACAGCTTTTTTAAATACTCATCCGGTGTAGTATTATCGGAAACATGAAAGGAAGGTATTAAATTCATATCAAATTTTAAATTTAAATTACACCTCCCGGCGATTTCCAGTGTATTCTCAATTGCTCCGGGAAACTCGTTAAAAAGCTCTTTCATCTGATGGTAATCTTTGAAATAATATTCTTCCGTAGGGAATTTTAATCTTCCGGCTTCATTAATTGTGGAACCGGTTTGAATGCAGAGCAGGACATCATGAGCTTTACTATCTTTCTTATCTACATAATGAACATCATTTGTGGCTACGAGCGGAATTTTATATTCTAAAGATAACTCTGCCAGAGCTTTATTTACTATTTTTTGTTGGGGAATACCGGAATCCTGTAGTTCCAGAAAGAAGCTGCCCTTATCAAAAATTTCCACATATTCCTCCAAAATTCTCTTTGCTTCTTGAATCCGTCCTGCAACAATATATTTTGGAATTTCACCTGAGATACAGCCGCTCAAAGCGATTATACCCTCACTGCATTCCCTTAATAATTCTTTATCAATTCTCGGTTTATAATAAAAACCCTCTAAAAACCCGAGACTAACCAGTTTGATAAGATTTTTATAACCCCGGTTACTTCCAGCCAGCAAAGTCAGATGATAGGAAGTTTCTTCTTTTTTATCTCTTTCTAACTGCTTATCCCACCTGCTTTTTGGTGCCAGGTAAACTTCACATCCAATTATTGGTTTTATTCCTGATTTCTTAGCCTGGTTATAGAATTC
>CAZLME010000038.1:7109-12402 GCA_964560595.1 uncultured Actinomycetota bacterium | reverse complement strand
TGGGGATAAAATTAAAAGTACCCTTGAAAAATGCCTGCTGCCGCATGAAATCATAATCATCCAGGACGGCGAACAATACAAAAATCTTGAAAGCGCCGATTATATATACAGCAGGCTGATTGATTTTAATGTACACAGAAATGACGTCATAGTAGCACTCGGCGGCGGTGTGATAGGAGATCTGGCAGGTTTTGCTGCCTCTACTTTTAACAGGGGAATGAAACTTATTCACTGTCCGACAACTATAATAAGCCAGGTTGACAGCTGCATGGGTGGAAAAGTCGGTGTCAATTATAAGAAGATAAAAAACATAATTGGAAGTTTTTATCAGCCTGATGCAATAATTATTAACCCAACCTTTAACTATACCCTGGATGAAGACCAGATAATCAACGGCCTGGGTGAAGTTGTAAAATACGGTATAGTTTTTGATAATACAATACTGGATAAGCTTTTAAAAAATGTTGAAGAAGATGATGATGATGATAAATTATTCAGGCTTATTGAAACCGAAGCTTTTAAAGCAATTATATACAGATGCTGTTGTATAAAAATAAAAGTAGTCGGTAAGGATGAATTTGACCTGGGTTACAGAAATCTGCTGAATTTTGGTCATACAGTAGGACATTGTATAGAAAATGTGTTTGATTTAAAAAAAATAAATCATGGAAAAGCAATAAGCATAGGAATGCTAATAGCAATTGATATATCGATTTCTCTGGGTTTATTAAAAGAAGAGTTTAAAAAAAGAATTATTGAACTATATAAAAAGTTGAAATTGCCATACAGCATGCCGGAAATAGATATAGAAAAAATAATAGATGTAATAAAATACGATAAAAAATTTAAAACCGCACAAAATAAATTTGTTCTTCTTAAAGGAATGAACAAACCTCTCTTTTATTATAACCTCGGGAAGAATATAATTATTGATAATATCAAAAAAAGTATGTATAATTAAATAAATATATATATAAAGAATATATTAAATATATTATTTAATAATTTAACAATATATACAAAAGGTTATTTGTGTATTTATTTAATTTAAAACTTGTAAGATAAAATAACATGAAAAAAATTATAATAATTAACGGGCCTAATTTAAATTTATTGGGCAATAGGGAAGAAAATATATACGGCAGTAAAAGCTTTGATGACATAAAAGAAGAACTGGATGAGATTGCAAAAGGCAGGGCTGAACTGTCATATTTTCAATCAAATCATGAGGGAGAGATTATAGATAAAATCCATAATTGTATCGGAAACATAGATTTTATTATAATAAATCCCGGAGCATTAACGCATTACAGCTATGGTGTATATGACGCAATAGTAGCAAGTAAGATCAAGACTGTTGAAGTTCACATATCAAATATATTCGGAAGGGAAAACTGGAGAGAAAAATCAGTTATATCCCCGGTAGCGTGGGGAATTATTATTGGTTTCGGGCTGGATGTATACAGGATAGCTCTTAATTATATTATTAGTTATTTAGATAAAAAATAAAATTAGAAACAAGAAAATGTTATACAAATATTTTAATCATATTTGCAGATATCTAAGGAAAAGAAAAACAGATATAAAAAGCCAGAATGGTTTTACTATCGTAGAGGTACTGGTATCTCTACTTGTTATAACTATTATTGCAACGGTTCTGGTAAGTGGTACCAGGATATCGGTTAATACTTTAAAAATAAATAAAGAAAAAACCAGAGCGCAGGCAATCGCAAATGAAAAAATCGAGCTTATAAGAGCATTGGAATATGATGATATTCCAGTAAATGACCCTGATGACTGGCCTAAACCACCCAGCTATGATTTACCTATGTTGTTAGAAACCAGCTATGACATAGATTATTCTGTAACCGAAGTGGATTACGGAGGTGGTAGTTATAAACAGTTAGAAATATCTGTTTTTAAAGAGCCTATGAATATACCTTTAAAGGTAATCACGCAGATATATCCTTTAGCCGGGAGCGAGGGTGGATTTGTTGATTATCCGCCGCCCAAGAATCTGTCTATAGAATACGATATTGGATCAGGGAGTTTAAGGGATATCAGACTGATATGGGAAGAACCTGATACGGGACTCAATATAACCGGGTATAATATCTACAGGGATGGTAATTTAGCTGGAACAACCTCATCTGGAGAACAGTTATTTTTTATAGATAATCCCGGATATAATTATATTTATAGTTATTACGTAACCGCAATTTATGATGGCGGTATAGAGAGTATCCCGAGTAATACTATAGCCACTGAAAATGAAGGTGATTATGCCGCACCCCGGGATCTAATTATTACAGGATACGAAGGAAGCGGTGTAAATAGAGCGGTTAATCTGGCATGGGCTGAGCCTGATACCGAGACAACAGTTATTCAGTATATTGTATACAGGGATGGTGTCGAGGTAGATAGAACCGGTGGTACTAACTATCAGAATATAATAGGAAGCCAGAGTTACGATTTTCATGTAACGGCCCTTTATAACGTTGATATAGAGAGCAGGCCCAGCAATACGGTTACTACCGAAATCGAGATTACATATCCACCACCTCGAAATCTCAGTATTACAGGATACTCCGGGGGAGGTAATTCAAGAAAAGTAAATCTGGCATGGGATGCGCCTGATACACCACTTACAGTTATCCAATACGTGGTGTATAGGGGTGGAGTGGAGATAGGAAGAACTACCAGCAGAACTTACCAGAATCAAATAGGCAAAAATAATTATACTTTCTACGTAACTGCTGTTTATGAAGGCGGATTTGAAAGTGAGGAACATAGTAATGAAGTTACTACCAGTTAATAAGATCAGAGATGCTGAGGGGCTTACACTTATTGAGTTGATGCTTACGGTCGGACTGGTAATGTTGATTGTAAGCATGGTTACAGCAACGTTCCTTCTTTCAGCAAATACCTCAAGGGATGTAATTGATATAACCACTTCAGCAATTGATTCAAGGTTAATAATGTACAGGATAAGTAAAGACATAAGAGAAACTGTCGACATAAGTGAAGCTGAAACCAATATTATTTCTTTTAAAAGTAATATAGATGACGATGATGACTATGAAACTTTAACTTATTCACTCGAACCCGAGGGTGCCGGTTCTTATACTCTGTTCAGGACAGTGGATGCCGGTAGTCCCCGTATAGTTGCAAGTAATATTATTTATGGAGACATATTTACTTACTATAAAGGTATAGACATACCGGTTGGTGGAATGACATCAGTCAGCGGAGAAGAACTGGAAGAAATAAAAATAATTAAAATAGAATTTAGCATTGACCAGGCAGGAACGTTAACTGATAGAACCATGGAATTAAGAACGCATATTACTCTTAGGAATAGGGTTTAATTTATTATAAAAAATTGTTAGAGGATTAAAATCATGAAAAAAATATTAAATTTTAAAAAAGAAAAAAACGGGAATATTACGCTCCTGATAATGATAATGGGTTTTGCGGCTATTTTATTGACAACAGCAATGGTTGGTTATATTTTCAGTGATATAAAATTTACGGAACAGGACAAGGATAAACTAAGAGCATTTAATATTGCCGAAGCGGGGATTTCTAATATATTTAAAAATATTGATAGTTATTATAATGAAAGTACTCCTATCCCCTCAACTGGATATACAGGCACTGTAATAGATTCTGATAGTGTAGAGCAGGGTGAATTCATAATTGATTACGATATTGAAACAATCAGTGGAAATACAGTATATTCCGTAACATCAACAGGTACTGATATAAGCAGCGGGTCTGTGAGAAAAATCAGGGTAGCAATAACTGTCACAAATCCAAGCCCTGCTCTTGATATTTATGACTTTGTATATACCGGACAGACTTCAACTTTCAGCGGTAATTTTAAGCCTCTAGACGGCCCTTTTTATACCGAAGGCGATCTTAATCTTACCGCGGGGTCGGCACTATTGCAGGATTATGGCGGAGGGCCCGTGTATGTTAAGGGAAATTTGTATATGTCGGGCGATACGACAAATATGAATGTTGAATCCTTATCTGTCGGAGGAAATGTTGTTATGGAAGGAAGTGCAAAGTTAAATGGCGGCCTGGTTAATATAGCGGGTAATCTGACAATGTCCGGTGGTACTTATATTGACGACGAATTGGAAAGTCCTATGATTGTAATGGGTAATATCGGTATGAGTGGAAGTGCACGGATAGGAGAGTTAGGAAGGGAATTAATATTATCATGCAACGGAACAATAACTCCATGGCCTGCTGATCCCTGGGCACCCATATATGCAACAAGAGACGACAGTTTTACATTTACATTTCCCGATCCGCAATATGATGTATCAGCTTTAATTGACGAATACTATTCAAAAGTAACCAGTTCTGCACTTGTTATTCCCGGTAATTTAACTCTGGATGACCGTAATGTCCCGTATAATTACCAGCAGGGGGGAAATAGTCTGAGCTTTGTAAAAGAAGGGGATAAATATATACTGGAAGTTCACGGTAATGTAATAATAAACGGTAATCTCCAGATAGGTGTTGAAGAGTGGTGGGTTCCTGCAGTCAGTGGACCCAGCACCAATGAAATATATTACAGGGGCAAGGGTATTATATATACTACGGGTAATATAATATCTAATACAAAACTTATACCTTTATATCTGGATGATTATCCGGAAGATGCCCTGGTAGTGTTTGTTTCAAACGGAGGTATCGAATTTGATGTCTGGCGCGATTACTGGGTTCAGCCTCCGAGTTGCGGAAGCCCTACTATGTATACAGTGGCGCTTGCAAAGGGAAGTATTAAAATAACAAAAGGTGTGGTAAGTGGCACATTGATTGCAGGCGGTATTCTGGATATTGATACTTCTTTTTCTAAAGTATGTTATCAAGAGGGCATATCCGAAAGCTTACCAGAAGACCTGCCGCAGAACCCGTCTGCCGGCGGAGAACTTACAATAACCAGGGGAGAATGGCAGGAAGTCATCGATTAATATAGTATTTAATTATGCAAACTTAATTTTAATAAAGCTAAAATAAAAAAGTGGCTGATTTTGTTATTAACAGAATTGAGAATTTAAAAAAATTATTAAATAAGAAAAATTTATCCAGTCTATTAATTCTTAAAGATGAAAACATTTATTACGTCAGCGGTTTTTATGGATTGAACTCCGGAAGTATTTTACTAATAACAGATGGCATCCTGTACCTTCTTGTTAATTTTATTTACCTTGAACAGGCAAAAAAATCAATTAAAAATGAGCTAATAAAATTTGTATGCTATGAAAAGGATAAGTTT
>CAZLME010000038.1:5244-7099 GCA_964560595.1 uncultured Actinomycetota bacterium | reverse complement strand
TTGCATGGTGTTTTAGATGCAATGGCAAAAGATGGTTATGATTTTAAGAAAATAGGAATTGAAGGTAAGAATATCAGTTATACCGATTTTACAAGACTTAAAAAAGTACTATCCGGACAGGGTAAAAAACTTGTGAGTACCGATGGGGTAGTTGAAAATTTGAGAGCAGCTAAGGATAGAAGTGAGATCTTAAAAATAAAAAAAGCCTGCAATATTACTGATAAAGCTTTTAAGATTTTACTTAATTCGGGCGCTAATAATATAGCTAAATTATCTGAAATTGAGCTCGCATTTTATATAGAAGAGCTTCTAATAAAAAATAATTCAAGCGGAAGATCATTTAATGTTATAGCTGCATATGATAAAAATTCTTCCATGCCACATCACTCGCCGCAAAAAGACCGGATAAATGAAGGTATCATACTTATAGATTTTGGATGCAGATTCGAGCAATACTGTTCGGATATGACAAGAACTATCTTTAAAGGGAATAATAAAATTTGTAATGAATTTAAGAAAATTTATGATATAGTTTTAGAAGCACAGCTTATGGCCATTGAAAGCTGCAGGGAAGGCATTGCAGCAGCTGAACTGGATAGGATAGCGAGAAAATTTATAAGTTCAAAAGGTTACGGAAATAATTTCGGACACGGTCTGGGTCATGGGGTTGGTCTTGAAGTTCATGAGGAGCCAGTTATAAATTCAAAAAATAATATAGTCTTAAAAAAAAACATGGTAATAACAATTGAACCGGGTATTTACATAGAGGATTTTGGCGGGGTAAGGATAGAAGATATGGTACTGGTGGGTAAAAACAATTGCGAAGTTCTTCATAAGTCCAGAAAAGACTTCCATGTACTAAGCTGATTTTAATAATATATGTGAGATTATCTATAAAATTTTATTATCTATAAAATTTTAAAACAAATAATATAATTTATTAAGAAAGTATTATCCATAAATGAATTAACATTAAAAGTAAAGAAGAAAAAAATTATAAAAAATAGTCCAATTTAAAAGGATTTTTAACCAATGATAAGTACGAGTGATTTTAAAAATGGAATGACCATATTATATGAAAACCAGCTTTATAAAATATTGTATTTTCAGCATGTAAAACCAGGCAAAGGCGGCGCTTTTGTAAGAACAAAATTAAAAGACATAAATACAGGCGCTATTACTGATAAAACATTCAGAGCCGGGGAAAAAATGGAACAGGCGATACTGGAGACAAAAAAAATGCAGTATCTTTACAGGGATGAATATTATAATTTTATGGATACAAAAACATATGAACAGACCCAATTAAATGAGAAATTACTTGAAGAACAAAAAGATTATTTAATGGAAAATATGGAAATTATGGTTGTATTCCATAAAGGCAAACCTATATCAATCGAAATTCCTCTTACAGTAGAATCAAAAGTCATAAAAACCGAACCGGGGGTAAAAGGAGATACGGTAAGTTCAAGTTTCAAGCCTGCAGAAATAGAGACAGGTGCGAAGGTTATGGTTCCTCTGTTTATAAATGCCGGAGATGTAATAAAAATCGATACAAGGACCGGGGAATATATAACCCGGTCAGGGACTTAAATATTTTATATTTATTTTAAAATTATGCCTAAGATATCGAGAAGGAAAAGCAGGAAAAATGCAGTAATATTGTTATATCAGGTAGATTTACTGGAAAAAGATATAGAAAAAATCATAGATAATAACCTGCTGGCAGGAGAAAAATACGATGATTTTGCTTTAGAGCTTGCAAGAGGAGTCAATAAATATAAGGGAAAAATAGACAGCACAATCATGGATATCGTTGAGAACTGGACACTTGAAAGGATAGCGATAATAGACA
>CAZLME010000038.1:0-5234 GCA_964560595.1 uncultured Actinomycetota bacterium | reverse complement strand
GCTTTATAAAGATGAGATTCCTTTAAAAGTATCGGTAGATGAAGCAATTGAGATCGCAAAAGAACTGGGACAGAAAGAAGATACTCCAAAATTTGTTAATGGTGTCCTGGGAAAGATTTTAAGTAATATAAATAAGTAAAAAAAATATTTTTATCTTTTATATTTTTATAAATTATGCCTTTAAAGAAGACTTATAATTTTAAAACTGATGAATTATACCCGTCCTTTTTAATAAGGGAAATAAATAACAACCTGAAATACTATGCCGGTAAATATAAGGAAAGCCCTGTTATCTTAAGGAGAGCAATTGAATACAGCATAAATAATAATGGTAAAAGATTCAGGCCCCTGCTGTGCCTTTTAACGGCAAAAAGCCTCGGAAAAGATTACCGCATGGTAATTCCAACCGCCTGTGCTATTGAATTTATACACACTTACTCTTTAATTCATGATGACCTGCCCTCCATGGACGATGATGATTTCAGGAGGGGCAGACCTTCATGCCACAAAAAATTTGGGGAAGATATTGCAATACTTACAGGGGACTCATTATTTACCGAAGCTTTTAACCTGATATTAAAATATCAGCTGGCAGATGACAGGATAATAATTAAAGTATTAAAGGAAATCTCAGATGCTTCAGGAGCAAGAGGAATGGCAGCAGGTCAGGTAATTGATGTTTATTTTGCCGGAAAAAAGATAAGTAAAAAGAAACTTGAATATATGCATCTTAATAAAACAGGTAAATTGATAACAGCTTCAGTCAGATGTGCCGCCATTTTATGCAGAGTAGGTGAAAGCTATCTTAAAAAATTTACTGAATATTCCGAAAATCTGGGGCTTGCTTTCCAGATAACAGATGACATTCTGGATATCACATCCAGTAAAAAAATAGCCGGAAAAACAATCGGGAAAGATAGAGTACAGAAAAAAAATACTTTTCCTGATATGTGGGGTTTATCAAAATCAAAGGAAATTGCTGAGGAAAAAATCAATAAAGCAATTACTATTGTTAAAAGTATGAATATAGACTATGAGTGGCTGGTTAAAATAGCCAATTTTTTACTTTCAAGAAAGGCTTAACCGATATTAAAGAAAAATAACAGGAATAAAATAATAGAAATACTGCTTGATAAAAATATAGTTCCTACAGAAAAAGAGGCACAGTCTTTAATAATGGCAGGCAAGGTAAGAGTTGACGGCCAGGCAGTAGAAAAGCCAGGAACACTTATAAATACAGATTCAACAATAGAAATAATTCCAAAAAATATATATGTATCAAGGGGCGGTTTTAAACTTGAAGGTGCGTTTAAAGATTTCGGGCTCAGCGTAGCGGGTAAAAAAGCTGCGGACATAGGCTCTTCAACCGGGGGATTTACTGATTTCTTATTAAAAAACGGGGCAGATAAAGTGATTGATATTGATGTTGGATACGGTCAGCTGTCATGGGAGTTAAGAAAATCACTGCGTACAATTGTTTTTGAGAGAACAAATTTAAGGAATCTTGATATAGAAAAATTACCGTATAAATCTGATATTACAGTTGTGGATGTATCTTTTATTTCAATAAAAAAGATTTTTAATAAAATTTTAGATTTAACAAAATGGAAAGGAAAAATATTAATCCTCATAAAACCGCAATTTGAGCTAAGAAAAAACGAAGTCGAAAGAAAAGGGATTATAAGAAACAAAAATCTGCACCATAAAGTATTAAAAGAAATAACCGGATTTATAGAAAAATTCCCCGTTGAAATAAAAGGTTTTACCTTTTCAAAAATAAAGGGGTTAAAAGGTAATATTGAATTCTGGGTTTTTTTAATAAAATCACATAAAAAAGAGGCTGAATCTATTCAAAAGTATGATAAAATAATCAAAGATGTAATTGATGAAGCACATTTTTATTATAATCAATCTTAAATGATAAGAAATGAAGAATATTGGTATAATTTCTAATAATGAAAAGGAAGAAGCCGTAGAGACTGCTAAAAAAATCTATGATTACATAATTAAAAAGGGAAGCGGTATAAATGTGCTTCTTATAGATAAAGATAAAATTTCTAAAAAATATTCCCTGCCTTCTGTTACTGAAGAAAAATTCAGCAAAGCAAGTGATATAATTATAGCGGTAGGGGGAGATGGTACTTTCCTGAGAGCTTCAAAATATTCATTTCAGAAGAGTATTCCGGTACTTGGAATCAATGCAGGTAATCTGGGATTTTTAACTGTAGTTGAAACCTGCAATATGTATGATGCCATTGATAAAGTTCTTGGAAAATCATATGAAATAGAAGAAAGGATGCTTCTTGAAGGTGAGTTTTATAAGAATGAAAAATTGTTAAAAAATACAGAACTTCCCTTACTGGCATTAAATGAATTTACGATAACGAGATCTATGCTGGGAAAAATAATAAAATTCGAGATTATTATAAATAAAATACCAATAAAGAAATTTACCGCAGATGGATTAATTATTTCAACACCTACAGGTTCAACTGCATATTCTCTTTCGGCAGGGGGCCCTATAGTAGAGCCAAAAAGCGAAATTATAATCATAACCCCGATATGTCCCCATACTTTATTAAATAGAAGCATAATAATAAGCCCGGATAATAAAATAGAAATAATAGTAAATTCCAGGAACGATAAAGACAGCGTCAGTGTGGACGGAAAAACAATACCATTCAGCCTGCAGTCGGAATGTGTATTTAAGGTAAAAAAATCAAAATCAAAACTAAAATTTATAACATTCGGTAAAGATATATTTTTTAAAATCTTTAGAGAAAAATTTATTGAGAGAATTTAAATAAAAGATAAAATAACATGTTTGTTTTTTAATAAATATGCTTAAAGAGTTACAGGTAAGAAACTTCGCTATAATAGACGATGCCAGAATAAAATTCCAAAAAGGCTTAAATGTCCTGACTGGTGAAACCGGAGCCGGAAAAACTCTTATAATTGAAGCAATAAATTTACTGATTGGTGAGCGCGCAGTTGCTGATTTGATAAGAGATGGAGAGGATAAACTGCTTGTACAGGGATATTTTGACCTGAGAACTAATCCTAACGCAATAGATTTTTTATTATCAGAAAATTTAATTGAAAACAAAGAAGAATGTGATGATTTAATAATAACAAGGGAAGTTAACAGAAACGGTAAGAATAGAGCTTTTATAAACGGGATTTTTACCCAGGTAAATAATCTAAAAAAGATCGGTGAACTTTTCCTTGATATTCACGGGCAGCATGACCATCAGTATTTACTGGATAATAAAACCCATCTTGAGATAATAGACAGGTTTGGTAAGGAAAAAATATCAGACACAAAAAAAGATTACATTGAAAACCTGGAAGATTATACCGGAAAAAAAAATGATTATATGAAATTAAAAGAATTGGAAAAAACAAAAGAAGAAAAACTAAAGGATTTAAGCTACAGATATGAAGAAATTAAAAATTTAAATATTAAAGAAAACGAAGAAGAACTATTGGAGAATGAGGCCAGGGTGCTGAAAAACTATGAGAAGATCTATAAATTGGCCACAGAAGCCAGGGAAATCATAGATGGCAATAATACTAGCACTCCTTCAATCAGCGAGAATTTAGCGGTTCTGGATAAAAATATAGAAGAACTAGCAGGAATTGACCATAATTTTACAAAATTCAGCGGAAGTTTATCATCTCTGGGCAATATTATTGAAGAATTGGGCCATAACCTTGGCAGCTATCTTGCAGATTTTGATTTCAGCAGTGATAAATTGGATAGTATCCAGGAAAGATTGTATAAGTTATCGGAAATAAAGAATAAATATAATATGGATTTAAATTTGATTAATAAGTACGCCGGAAAATTAAAAGATGAAATCAATGATTTTGAGAATCTAGATTATGAAATTGAAAAAAAGCAAATTGAATATGATGAAGCGAGAGAAACTTTAATTAAAAAAGCTCTAAAGTTAAGTGAGTTAAGAAAAGAAACAATAGCCGATTTAAAAAATAATGTAACAGGTGAAATGCTTGACCTTGGTTTTAAGTCCATCTCTTTTACTGCCCGACAGTTATTTACAGAAGGTGAAAACGGTATAGAAATAAATAATAAAAAGATAAAATTTACCAGAGATGGGGTGGACGATATAGAATTCTTGATATCTCTTAATGCAGGTGAATCCGAAAAACCGCTTAAAAAAATAGCTTCAGGCGGGGAGATATCAAGGATTATGATTGCCCTCAAATCAGTAATAAGTTCTGTCGATAAAATAACTACTATGATATTTGACGAAATAGATACCGGCATAGGCGGAGCAGCATCACTTGTTGTAGGTGAAAAATTATATAAAATTTCAAGAAATTGCCAGGTAATTGCAATTACTCATCTTGCACAAATAGCCTGTTTTTCAGACGCGCAATATTTTATTGATAAATTTGTAGAAAAGAATAGAACAAAAATAAAAATAAAGAAATTAGATTCCCGTGATAAAATTAAAGAAATTTCACGTATGATGAGCGGATTCGGAGATAGCGACATAGCAACCATGCATGCCGGAGAACTCATGGATAAATGCAATTTAATAAAAAATAATCTTACGGAAAGGAAAGTAAATATTGAAAACTAAATTCATTTTTATTACGGGGGGCGTACTGTCTTCATTGGGCAAAGGTATATGCGCGGCTTCACTCGGGAGACTGCTAAAATCAAGAGGGTACAGTGTTACCATCCAGAAATTTGATCCTTATATAAATATTGATCCCGGGACTATGAATCCAATGCAGCACGGAGAAGTTTTTGTTACCGATGACGGAGGAGAAACCGATTTAGATCTCGGGCATTATGAAAGATTTATTGATGAAGATTTATCAAAATACAATAATTTTACATCAGGTAAGATTTATAAGAATGTTATTGATGACGAGAGGAAAGGGAAGTTTCCGGGAGCAACAATTCAGGTAATACCTCATATTACAAATGAAATAAAGGCAAGTATAAAAAAGACACTGCTGAGAAAGAAAACCGATATAGTCATCACTGAAATAGGGGGTACTGTAGGAGATATAGAAAGCCTGCCTTTTTTGGAAGCAATAAGACAATTCAAAAAGGATACCGGTAAAGAAAATGTTCTTTATATCCATGTTACATATATCCCATATTTAAAAACAACGGAAGAATTAAAATCAAAACCGACCCAGCATAGTGTAAAGGAATTAAGAAGCATAGGAATCCAACCGGATATTATTATCTG
>CAZLME010000037.1:0-12419 GCA_964560595.1 uncultured Actinomycetota bacterium | reverse complement strand
CATTCCAGCCCCGCCTATACCAATTAGGAAAATTCTTTTACTCTTTTCTAAAATGTCATAAAAATTATCCAATCTAACTCTCCATTAGTTTTGAGGCAATTAAACCTGCACTATCAACCAAAGCATTATCAATCTTTAAACTTTTCATTTCCTTATATTTTTTCCAATCTTCTTCTGCAAGAATTTTTATAACTTCAACTACTTTTTTCTCACTTAGATCTTTATCCTCAACCATAATAGCCTTACCATTCTTAACCAGAAAATCTGCATTATAAAACTGATGGTTTGCCACTGCACCGGGATATGGTATAAGTATTGAAGGTATGTTATATTCCATTATCTCGGATATTGTATTTGCACCTGCCCTTGAAATCACAAGGTCTGATACCCTGTATATTTCATTCATCTCACTTATATAAGCGAAAACTTTAAAAATAATTTTATCTTTAGATTTAAGAATATTTTTTTTATTCTCTATTAATTGGTCATAAAAACGCTTACCTGAAATAAGTAAAATCTGAATTTTATTATTATCTTTAAAATAATCATACAGGCCAGTAACTGTATTATTTATTTTCTCCGCACCCAGACTTCCCCCAAAAGCAACTATAGTAAATCTTCCTTCTTCAAGACCCCATTTTTTAAATTCGGGTTCAGAATTTTTTAATTTTTTTAGTGTTTCCCTTAACGGGTTCCCTGTAAAAATTATCCTGTCTTTTCTCACCTTTAGATATTTAACCGTATCATTAAAACTAATAAAATTGAGTTTCGCAAACCTTGAAAAAAAACTATTCAATCTTCCGGGAATATAATTCTGCTCATGTAAAGCTATCTTTACACCCATTAAAATACCAGCTGAAAGTACGGGGGCACATACATAACCACCCATGCCAAGTATTATATCAGGTTTAAACTTCAGTACTATCCTTAAAGATTGGAAAAAACTAATAATATAGAAATAAAAAAATTTTATTACATTGAAAATCTTTTTTAATATATTTACACCCGTAACCAGACCACAGGATTTGATCGTTTTGAAATTTATATTGTATTGCGGAACAAGTTCTGCTCCGGGACCTCTTTCACTACTGATGAAAAGCATCTCACTCAATTGATAATTATCCCTTATGTTTTCCGCTACGGCCAGAGCGGGATAAATATGCCCGCCGGTTCCGCCGGCACATATTAAAATTTTCTTTTCTGCCCAATCGTGCTTCTTCATCTTAATACCAGATTTATTGCAATTCTTCCTTACCATCATTGATCCTCTACCTTTGCTACACTGCTGTTCCTGGATATGTTCAGTAACATACCTACTGCTATCATGTTGATAAATAATGATGAGCCGCCGGAACTGATAAAAGGAAGTGTCAGACCTGTAACAGGAGCAAAACCAATAACAACTAATATATTAATTATAGCGGGTATTATTACAACACCGGTAAGACCGGCTGCCAGCACCCTTCCAAAATAGTCTTTCGCTTTAATGCAAATCCTTATTCCGATAAACATAAAAAGCATAAATAAGATTACTATAATAATGGTGCCCATTAATCCCAATTCTTCACCAATAATTGCAAAAATAAAATCAGTATGAGCCTCAGGAAGATAAGAATATTTTTGCACACTATTACCAAGTCCAAGCCCTGTTAAATTCCCGGAACCCAGCGCAATCAATGATTGCGATATCTGGAAATTAACTCCTTCACTCCCCTCCGTTCTGTTAATGAAAGCAAAAAGCCTTTCTCTTCTGTAATCTTCCATAAATAAGTAACTTATTGTTATAATCAGCCCCATGAATCCCAACCCAAATAAATGTCTAAATCTTACTTCACCTGCAAACATAACTATAAAAGTAACCAGCCAGATAACGATTACCGCTCCCAGGTCCGGTTCAAGAAATATTAAAACAGTAATAATGCATAAAGCTAAAAACGAAGGGAGCATAATATTTCTTATGCGTTTCTCATGTCTGTATTTACGATCAATGCTATCACAGAATAGAATGATAATGGCGATTTTTGTAAACTCCGAAGGCTGCATATTAAAAAACCATAAATCAAGCCACCTTCTGGAACCGCCGACTTCAACGCTAAATCCAGGAATAAGAACCAGTGCAAGCAGTCCGATAACTATAACTATTATAAAATAAGAAAACTTTTGATAATTATGGTAATTTATTTTTGATACCAGAATAAGAAAACCAAACGATATGACCCACCATATTATCTGTCTTCTGATAAACCAGTAAGGGTCGTTAAAATATCTTTCCCCTGCCGAGATAGAAGAACTTGATACCATTATCAGGCCTATTATCGATAATATCAGTGCAAGTACGAACAGTAAATAGTACTCAATATCAACTTTTAAGAAATTATATCTTCCAATATTCCTTTCTCCCACCATATACTTCCTTACGCTCTCTCCTTCCGTATACATTTCTCTTCTTTCCCAGGATATTTACATTTTATTAATAGCCGACCACTCCTGCAGTCATTTTTTATATATACAGAATACTTAAAATCAGCTTTCCTGATAACTTCTTATGCCCTATCTTCTTTTCCTCTGTTTGAGTTCTACCGGTTTATCTTGTTCTTTCTGAAAATACAATCCTTTTAAACCTGTCTCCTCTCTCTTTATAATCTTTAAACATATCCATACTGGCACAAGCGGGAGATAGCATTAACACTTCACCCGGTTTTGTAACTTCAAATCCCTTCCTTACCGCTTCTTCGAGAGTCCTGCAGCTGTATATTTTATAATCAAAGTCATTTTCCGTTATCAATTCATAAATCCTTGCGGCAGATTCCCCTATTAAAATCAGGTTTTTAACTTTTTTATTTAAAATATTAATCAACTCTGAAAAATCCATGTCCTTATCTTTCCCCCCCATGATTAATGTAACTTCTTTACCGAAATCTCCAAGAGCTGCCACTGTTGCATCCGGATTAGTAGACTTTGAATCATTAAAACACCTTATTTCTTTCACGTAACCTAAATATTCAAGTCTGTGATCCAGAGGTTTAAAATTTTTTATCGTTTTCTCAATACTTTTTTCATTTACATCCAATAATAAGGAAGGAGCAACAGAAGCCATAATATTAGATATATTATGATTACCTTTAAGAAGCGGATTCTTTATATTTATTTTTCCGTTTTTTTTATCAATCCGGTAAAAGATTTGATCATCTTTGTAAAAAAGATCTGCTCCTTCTTTTATTTTCATACTGTATTTGATAAATTTCGGCAGCTTTTTTTGTCTGCTGGCCATAATCCGGACTTTACTATCAATATAAGAGTCATCAGCATTAAAAACTGCCCGGTCGCTACTACCCTGGTTCTCAAATAATCTCAATTTCAATTTACCATAATCATCAAGAGTTTTATGCCTGTCTATATGATCACTTGTTACATTTAATATAACACTGATATAAGGCTTGAATTCGTATACTCTCTCCAGCTGAAAACTACTGACTTCCATTACTCTTATTAGATTCTTACACAGAGTATGATTACCCATAATTTTATCTTTACCGTTAACATTTACAGTATCAATTAACGGCAGCCCGACATTACCGCATACAACACAATTATTCCCGGAATTGCTGAGAATCTCGCCGATTAATGTTACTACTGTTGTTTTGCCATTGGTACCGGTTACAGCAACTGTCCTTTTTTGTTCCTCCTCATCCAGTAGTCTCCATGCAAGTTCAAGTTCACTCCAGACAGGAATCCCGCTTTCTTCGGCATACCTGACCACCGGGATATTGCCGGGAACACCAGGGCTTATTATTGCAAGATCTATTTTCTTTAAAATCTCTTTTTCATCTAACAGCTCTTTGCCCAATATTATCTTTAGATTATTAAAACCTTCATACTGACTCCCCCCGAATGCTGTTTCCAGATCAAGCCCGGGATTACTATCTATTGCAGTTATTGAAGAACACAGGTTAAGCATTTTTTTAATTACAGAAACCCCCGTTTTCCCTAGACCAATAACCAGTAAATTATTATTTTTTACCAAATCAGTTCTTTTTTCCATTTCTATCTAATCTATAAATTTTAAGTAATAGATAAAAAATCCTATTCCAGCAAATAATATACACAAAATCCAGAATCTTATAATTATCTTTATTTCAGGCCATTCAAGAAGTTCAAAATGATGATGGATTGGCGCCATCTTGAATACCCTTCTCTTAAACATTTTAAACCATAAAATCTGTATTATTACCGATAATGTCTCAATTACAAAAAGCCCGCCAATTACAATTAATAATATTTCCTGTTTTAAAATAATAGCGACTGCCGCAATCAATCCTCCCAATCCAAAAGAACCAGTATCGCCCATAAAAATTTCAGCAGGAGTTGTATTCCACCATAAAAATCCTATACATGCAGCAAGCGTTCCACCACTTACTACGGCAACATCTACAGCATAGGATACATCAAGTACAGACCACTCTAAAAATGCAATAAAACTGAATACAGCCAGAACAATTGAAGAAGCTCCTGCCGCCAGACCATCAAGACCATCGGTTAAATTGACCGCATTGGTAGTGCTTATTATAATGAGTACTATAATGGTATAATACCAGTTTCCCATTTCAATTTTTATGTCAGTAAACGGTATATTTATATAGGTGCCGATATTAAGTATGTATTTTGAAAACAATATGAAATAAATGCATACTATGGCAAGAAGGGATATTTTTACCCACCATCTTAAACCAAGAGACCTCTGCATTTTAAGCGCCATATAATCATCAATAAATCCTATAAAGCTGCATAGCAACAGGACTGAAATAATAAATATGCCTTCTATGCTATAAACTTCATGTCTGTAATACTTAATCAAACTCACTATGGTAAAAGCAACCATTGACGATAAGACAAATATTAGCCCACCCATTGTAGGCGTTCCTGTTTTCACTGAATGCGTCTTTGGACCGTCTATACGGATTCTTTCTCCGATTTTTTTATTTTTTTGAAACTTTATAAAAAGAGGCGTCATCAGAAGCGACATTACGCCTCCGATTATAATTGATAAAAATATCCACGTCATACATTAATTCCTATCTATACTAAATTAATAATATCTTCCATTCTATCTGCCCTTGAGCCTTTTATTAAAATCAGGTCTCTGTCTTTAAGCAGACTGCCTATTTTACCACTTAATTCTTCCTTATCGCTAAAACAATAATACCTGATTTTGCTGTTATTTAAATTAATATTATTTTTAAAACCTTTACAAATCTCTCCGGCCAGACTTCCGACAGCTATCAATACATCTACCTTTTTTTCAGATAGATACCCGCCGATTTCTCTGTGAAGGTCTGACGAGTTACTTCCCAGTTCAAGCATATCTCCGATGATAGCAACACTTCTCATATTTCTCTTTTTTGAGATTAAAACCAGTGTATCAACCGCTCTTTTTACAGATAGAGGACTTGCATTGTAACAATCATCTATAATTATTTTACCTTTCCTCTTTATGATTTCCATTCTGGAACTTTCGATAATTGCCTCTTCAATTCCTTCTTTTATTGTCTTACTGTCTATATCTAAATATAGGGCTATTGCAGCTGCACAGCAGGCATTATATAAGTTATGATAACCCGGAACATTTAATTTTATATTTGTAATCTTTTTACTGCCTTTGAATAAATCAAACATAAATCTGCCCATATCATCAATATTTTTCTCTATAAAATTAAATGTAATATTATTATTCCTGCCAAATCTTATGGTTTTGCAGCTGACTTTCTTTTCTATAAAATTACTGTACTGGTCATCATTATTTAAAAACAAAACTCCGTTATTTCTATAAAGAACCTCTGCTATTTCAGCTTTAGCTATGGCTATTTCCTTTAAATCCCTAAAAAAAGCAAGATGTGATTGACCTATCGCTGTAATAGCTCCGATATTTAAATTACATATATCTGAAAGTAATTTTATCTGACCTTTACCCCGCATTCCCAGCTCAGCAATGAAAATGTCCGTATTGCTATCAATTTCTAATATTGATTTTGAAACTCCTATTTCAGTATTATAATTCCCCGGGGTGAACTCAATCTTACGTTTCTTACTTAATATATTTACGAGCAAATTTTTTGCAGTAGTTTTACCGGCACTCCCGGTAATCCCTATCACAGTCGGATTAAATTTACGGATATAATTATATGCAATATTGTTAAGAAAAGTTAAATTGTTTTGTGATTTCAGGATTATCAGGTCATCTATATTTTTAGTTTTTATGATTTTCTCCCACAGTTTTAACTTTTCACTATGCTTTGATTCAAAAACAAAACCGCATGCGTTTTTTTTCAGAGCTGATTCTATAAAATCATGGCCATTATAGTTTTCCCCGATAATAGGGACAAAAAAATCACCATTTTTTATAGTCCGGGAATCCGTCGAAATACTGCAAATATATTTCTCAGGATTTCCTGAAATCAGCCTGCACTTTGTCCATGATAATAAGTCTTTTATCTTCAATTTCTCTTTCATCGCTTTTAGCTTGCCCACTCCTTAACAACTTCTAAATCACAAAAATGTATTTTATAATCTTTAAACTCCTGGCAGTTTTCATGGCCTTTTCCCGCAATTATAACTATATCATTTCTTCCTGCCATTTTTAGAGCTTTAAAGATTGCCTTCCTCCTGTCAACTTCTACTATATATCTATCATTTTTGGAACCAATCACACCTTCTTCTATCATACTTATTATTGAAGCCGGTTCCTCGGACCTTGGATTGTCCGAAGTTATAATTGTATAATCAGCATATTGTCCCGAAATATAACCCATTATTTTTCTTTTACCCTTATCGCGATCTCCGCCGCATCCAAAGACTGATATTATTTTACCACCCGGTTTTAACAACTCACGACAGGTATGCAGGACATTCTTCAGGCCATCGGGTGTGTGGGCATAGTCTATTATTACTGAAATTTTTCCATCAGCATATACTTTCTCAAATCTCCCTTTTACTCCGTGCATTGAATTAATTCCGTTTATTATATGTTTTATCTTTATTCCCATACCAATACACACGCCGGTAGCTGCCAGGATATTATATATATTAAAGTACCCGCATAATGAAGAAGAGATACTCAGCTTCTGCCCATCCAAGGTATTTATAGTCATTTTAATACCCGAAATAGAATTATTAATATCAGTAGGCCATATACTTGCGTTATTTGACTTGAGTGAATAAGATATCTTTTTTAAATCAGTGATTTTAAAAATATCTTTTCCATAACTATCATCTATATTAATAACTGCCTTTTCTCCACCGTATATATTACGGTTAACCTTTAAAAATAACTTCTTTTTTGCAGTAAAATATCTTTCCATATCTTTATGATAATCCAGGTGGTCCTGAGAAAGATTTGTAAACACAAAATAATTAAATTTTAGATAATCAATTCTATGCAATTCTATCGAATGAGAAGATACTTCCATACATGCAGCATCAACTTTTTCCTGCCTGCTTTTATCAAAAAAAACATTTAGATCTATTGATTCCGGAGTGGTACGTTCAAAAACTACTTCTTCACCGTTCAGGAAAGATTCAACAGTAGTAATCAATGAAGTTTTAATTCCAGCGCTTCTTAAAATAGAATCCACAAGAAAACAGGTCGTTGTTTTTCCGTTTGTTCCGGTAACTCCGATTAACTTAAATGATCCGGTAGGGTCCCTGTAAAAATTTCTACATAAAAGCGGCAGTAGTTTCCTGGTATCGTTAACTATAACCTGTGTAACATGCGGAGGGACACTTGCTTTCTTCCGGGCCACTATCCCTGTGGCTCCGCCTGATATCGCTTCTTCTATGAAGCTATGCCCGTCATGCTTGAAACCCTCAATCGCAGCAAACAGGCTCCCTTTTTTTACTTTTTTTGAATTTATGGAGATATCCTTAATCCCGATACCGGTACTTCCATAAATTTCTTTGTAATTTATATTTTTTAGCAATTCCTTTAATTTCATTTTATAATTTAAACAAATTATAAATTTTTAAATCCGGTAATAAACTTATAGTTCTAATATATTTTTAATTTTTTTAAAGTAAAATCCATTATATCTCTAAATGCAGGAGCAGCCACTGTCCCACCCCAGACAGCATTTCCTCCAGCCTGTGGCTCATCTACTACAACAATTATTGCCACCTGCGTATCTTCATAAGGTGCAAAACCTATAAAGGAAGTTATACTCCTCCCTTCATCATACCCAACTCCATTTTTATTCGCCTTTTCTGCAGTACCAGTTTTTCCACAAACTTTCACACCTTCTATCTGTGCTCTTGTCCCTGTCCCTCCTTCTACCACAGCAAGCATCATGTCTTTAACGGTATCTGCTGTTTCTTTACTGATAATTCTATTTCCCTCATCTAACTGTACACTATCCTGTTCGTTTTCTGATAATTCTATTTCCTTTACAATAGAAGGAGTAACAAGGTAACCTCCATTGGCAATAGCACAGACCGCCCTCAACAGCTGAAGAGGGGTTACCGATATGCTCTGACCTATGGCAAGTGCTCCTATAGTCGATGAGGGCCATGTTTTATAATCATAAAAAAGCCCTTTTTCCTCACCCGGCAACTCTACTCCTGTTGTCTCACCAAATCCAAAATTTTTTATGCCTTCCCAGAATTTTTTCTCTCCCATGCTCAACGCAATGGTAACAGCACCGACATTACTGGAGTACTTTATTATTTCTTCAGTGGTATAACTGATATTATAAGTCCTGAATATTTCTTTTATTACTCTGTCACTGACTTTAATAGAAGGAGCCAGATTGAATGACTGAGACTTACCGACTGTTTTATTTTCCAACGCCGTCGCCACATTAACTATTTTAAAAGTTGAACCCGGTTCATAATTAAAAGATATCCCCTGTATCTTGTACAGTTCAGGATCGGCTTCCCCATAATTATTTAAATCAAAACCCGGATAGGAAGCCATTGCATAGATCTCACCGTTTTTTGGATTCATTACTATGGAAATCGCCCTCAGTGCATTGTATTCTGTTACAAGTTCTTCCAATTTCTGCTGAACTACATATTGAACCTGAGTATCAATGGTAAGAACAACATCTTTTCCATTAATGGGACCACTGTACTGGTCATCTCCAATGGGGATTATATTTCCAAAGACATCTTTTTCAGCAGTAACTTTTACATCAACACCCCTCAGCACCTTTTCATACTGCAGCTCAATTCCAGAAAGTCCATTATTATCAATACCTGTAAACCCGACCACCGATGCTGCAATATCATTCAATGGATAATACCTCGTGGATTCATCCTGTATATATATTCCAGGCAGATTATGTTCGGAAATCTCTTCAGCTTTCTCTGTAGAGACTTTTCTCTTTATATAAACAAATCCAAGATCCTTATCATCAAGTTTTTCTTTTATTTCCCCCTCATCCATTTCCAGTATCTCTGCCAGAATCTCAGATTCATACTCTGATTTAATAACTAATTTTGGATTTGCATATATAGTTCTTTCATTCAGGCTTATTGCCAGCTCCATCCCATTTCTATCAAGTATCTCGCCTCTTTTTGAAATTATGGTAAATTCGCCTGTTTGCTGGTATTCTGCATAACTTTTATACTCTGATGCATTTAAATATTGAATAGAAACCAGCCTGTAGATTATCAGGGAAAAAGCCATTAAAAATAAAATAAACAGGAAGTATATTCTTTTCCTGTTTATCTTAATATTATTATTATTTCTAAGCATTTTTTAAGTTAACATAATAATCAGGGAATAAAAAATGTCAATACACTCTCGGATACTACAAGCACTATATCCTGGATGTAGTAAATAGTGCCCAGGAAACCTTCATAATTTTCAGTTATACTATTTGTATTTTTGGAAATATAATCATATATTTTCTCATTATTCTCAAGCCCGGTGTTTGAAATTTCAATCATTCTGGAATTATCGGCTATTTCCATGCTTAGATCACTCTCGGCAACTTCAATAATTCTTGATGGTGATTTCAGTTCTGAAATCTTTAATTGCAGACGGTCACTTCTTTCATTCTCTAACGATATCATTTCATTGATTTGATATATATCCTTTTGATAATTTATGCCCTGTACTTTCAGCCCGATATTTAAAAGAATTCCCAGGCAGGCAAAAATTATCACTATCACAAATACATAGAACAGGCCGCTGTTGCTATACACAACATTTTCTTTCATTCCATCCTTATCCTCTGTTCTTGCCAGATACAGAAGCGGCTGAGTTTTCCTTTTGTAAATTTCCTGTTTTTCTGCTAACCCTAGATTCATTTTCTTAAAATTAAATTATAAAAAATTTATTTAATAAAATATAAATTTATAACTCCCCCAAAATTACAATTTCTCAAGAACTCTTAACCTCGCGCTTTTTGAACGAGGATTCAGTCTGACTTCCTCGAGCGACGGTTTAACCGCTTTCCTTGTAATAATTTTAGCCCTTATTTCCCTGCCGCATTTACATACCGGAAAATCCGGGGGGCAGGTACAGATACCCTCAAACTGTAAGAACTTATTTTTTACTGTTCTATCCTCGAGAGAATGGTATGATATTATAATCATTCTCCCTCCGCTTTTAAGCACCTCAAAACCATCTTCAATTGCTATCTCCAAATTATCCAGTTCTTTATTTACTTCCATCCTGATTGCCTGAAATACCCTTTTTGCAGGATGGCCTTTTCTATAGTGTCTGAATTTATAAGGAATGGCATTTTTTATAATTTCTACAAGCTCCACGGTTGTTTCTATATCTTTATCTTCCCTGTAATTAACTATACTTTCAGCTATCCGGTTAGACCACCGCTCCTCTCCATATTTTAAGAAAATTTCTTCCAAATTTTCTTTAGAATATCTGTTCACTACATCAAACGCTTTCATTTTATTGTCACCAAACCTCATATCGAGCTTTTCATCTTTAAGATAACTGAACCCCCTCTCTGACCTTTCAATCAGAAAAGAAGATAACCCTAGATCCAGCAGTATCCCACCGATACTTTTTACGTTTACTTTCTTTAGAATTTTCTTAATATTTGCAAAATTATCATTTACCAGAATTACTCTATTAGAAAATTCTTTAAGTTTACTGGCGGCGGTGCTTATAGCCTGGCTATGAAGATCGACTCCGATTACTTTGCCTGTGGGGGCAATGACTTTAATAATTTCTATAGTATGACCAGCACCGCCAAGTGTGCCGTCAAAAATAATATCGCTGTCTTTTAAATTTAAATAATATAAAACCTCCTTTAGAAGAACCGGTTTATGAAACTCTTCTAAACTCATTTATCACACTCTTTTAGAACCGTAACTGTTCAAATGCATCTTTATCTCCCATGAATTGAGCATCAGCCCGCCTGTAGTATTCCTGCCATAATTCTTTAGCCCATATTTCTGCTCTATCTGAAACGCCAACCATCACAATGTCTTTTTTAAGTCCGGCGTATTCTATTAAATTCTGGGGGATCCTGGTTCTTCCCTGCTGGTCCGTTGATTCCTCGCTGGCAGAAGAAAAGAACCACCGGGAGAAATTCTGGATGCTTCTTTCAGCAATTTTATTGGCCATTATTTTTTCTTCCAATCTTTTCCAGCTTTCTTTTGAGAATAAAAAAAGGCACTTTTCATCAAATCCCTTTGATATCACAATACCTTTTATTAAATCTTCCCTGAACTTCGCCGGGATAAAGATTCTTCCTTTACTATCTATTGTCCTATGATATTCACCTAAAAACATTTATTACCCCATTCTTTTTCCAAATAAAGGGCATTCGCATCATTTTCCTCCACTTTCCCCCACAATACACCAATAAGATATCACAATATTATTAATTTGTAAACTATTATTCAAAAAAATATGAATTTAATTATGATTATTTAATTTACTATTTGTTTAATAGTATTATATAACTATATATAGTTAATTTTATATATTCCAATTTAACAGTACACTATATATAGTCAGGGGACTAAATACGAAAATTAATAGTAAAAACCTTATTAATTACTATAATTTTTATTTTTTAGCAGAAATTTTAATTTTCCTTTTCCAGATCCAGCTCTCTTGTGATTAACTTTCCATCCTCTGATCTGGTAAGTTCTTCTATTTTGTTTTCGGCTTCATTCAATTTATTGAGACAATTAGAAGAAAGTTTTATACCCTTTTCAAACTTTTCCATTGATTCTTCCAGGGATATATTTTCATCCTCAAGCTCTTTGACAATTTCCTCTAATTTCTCAATAGACTTCTCGAAACTCAATTTTTCAATTTCCATTTTTGAAATCCAATCCCAGTTTTTTATATATTTTATCCAGTACTCTCACACTAAGTACCCCATCCCTTAGCAGTATACGTATCTTCTGATTGATTTTAGCTTCTTCTATACTTTTAATATTTTTAT
>CAZLME010000036.1:0-12518 GCA_964560595.1 uncultured Actinomycetota bacterium | reverse complement strand
AGATTGGTTAGTGCTAATTGGCTTGGGCATCAGATTTTACCCTTAAGTTTATACTGTTAAAGAAAAGGTAGCTGTATCTATCCACCAGTAGGCAGGTGTGAAAGGCCCTTGCAAGAGTGTCTAAGCTTCTGGCAATATTTGATACAGTTTGTGAGCTCACCTTTTATCTTATTACATTTTATAAGATTTCTACTATTCTTCTAGCGGATATTCCTGCAAAAAAGCAGTCTTTTATTAGATTAATAAGAATTACTTCTTTTCTTTTATACTTTTTAACAAAAATATTATTTGAAAGGATACGCAACTTATTTATTTTTTTAAATTATTTCTACATATGAAATTTTATGTTATCATTTTAAACTCCCGATATTTCCTTGACAAAAAAATGGGTATATATATACTATAGCCTAATTGTAAAAAATTTCACGGATAGTTGTGCTAAAGTTAAGTGAGATAAGCAATTTGCCCTGTCAGAAGATCCTGGTCTTGAGACCTGTTAGGTTGGGGGGAAATAAATTTCTTAACAGCCTTTGGTTTCTTATGAGTAGGGGATGAGAAAGGTTTTCTAACAGGGTTTTATTTTAAAGTAGGAAAATTTTACTTAAGTGTAAAGCAAAATTGTAGAAAATGAGCACCTATTCTATAAACAAAACTGATTGGGAAAAGTTCTTGATGGGGTTATTTTCAGAGTATGATTTGTACGGCCCCAAGGGAGTTGAAGGTGGATGGACTTATCAGCTTTTAACTAAAGATAATATTGCTCAAATCTCTTATGAAAATTATAAATACTGCAGCATTGACCCGGTGAAAATATTCTTCTCGCCAGTTAAGGAAACAGTAACTGATAATGAAGAAGAGGGGGTAAGTAGCAAGAAAAGAGTAATTATTGGACTTAAATCATGCGATCTTGCTGCAATTTCTATCCTGGATAGAGTCTTTTTATCGGAAGATTTAATCGACCCTTTCTATAAAGAAAAAAGAGAAAATACAATTTTGATAAGTAGTGATTGTTTGGATGCAAAAGAGAGCTGTTTTTGTACAGAGGTTGGAGGCAGCCCCTTTCCGGAGCAAAATTTTGACCTTAATCTTACTTTATTATTAGATAATGAGTTTTTAGTAGAAGTAGGTTCAGAAAAAGGTAAGGTACTGATTGAAGCGAATAAAACTCTTTTCAGTGAAGCAAAAGAAGAAGCAGTTCAAAAACGGGAAGAAAAGCGTAAAGGTATGAAAGCAAAGGTAAAGGAAAGAAATGAAGTTTTCTCTCATAGAGTAGTAGAAAGTTTTCAAGATATAATCAAGGTAAAAGATGATTCTATCTTATGGAAGGAATTATCAGAGGATTGTGTAGAATGTGGTGCCTGCACTAATATTTGTCCTACTTGTCATTGCTTTCTTCTTATTGACTCGATTCAAAAAGAGAAATTTTTTAAGGATAAAACATGGGATTCCTGTCAATTTAACGGCTTTAGCCGGATGGCAGGAGGAGCTGATCCTCATGATGAATTATGGAAAAGATTTAGAAATAGATACCTCTGTAAGTATAGCTATAAACCGGAAAATTTTGGTTTCCTTGCATGCACTGGTTGTGGACGATGTATAGATGCATGTCAGGGAAAAATTGATAAACGCGAAGTATTAAATAAAGTAACGAGTAGTCAATAAAAATGAAAAACCCTTATTCATTTACTCAGGCAAAGATTGAAGAGATTATTTCTGAAACTCCAGAAATAAAAACTTTTGTCTTAAAGCCAAAAGAAAGTATCCCATTTGCTACAGGCCAGTTTATTGAGTTAACTGTTCCTGGCGTGGGGGAGGCACCTTTTACTCCTTCTTCTTCTCCTTATGAGGTAAATAAAATTGAAGCTACCATAATGAGGGCGGGGTTTGTAACTGAAAAAATACACCAGATAGAAGAAGGTGAGATTGTAGGCATACGGGGCCCTTACGGAAAAGGATATCCTATAGAGAAATTTTATAACAAAGAAGTTTTAATCGTTGGCGGAGGAGTAGGGCTTGCTCCTTTGCGCTCGTTTCTTTTAACCCTGCTTCATGAAGTGGATAAATTCAAGCGAATAATACTTTGTTATGGAGCAAAAACACCTCAGGATATAGTTTATAAAAAATCTTTCCCGGAATGGAAAAAACTATCAGGGTTAGAAATCTTACGCAGTGTAGATAAAGCAGACGAGAATTGGAAAGAATATGAAGGAGTAGTAACTATTTTATTAGATGAGGTAAAAGTTAATTTAGGCGAAAGTGTAGCTATTGTTTGCGGGCCTCCTATAATGATGAAATTTGCTACCAAGAAATTAATTGAACTTGGGCATGAGCCGAAAAACATATATTTATCCATGGAAAGGAATATGTCCTGTGGTATTGGTAAATGTGGACACTGTGCTTTAGGCAAATATTATGTTTGTAAAGATGGCCCTGTCTTTACCTATGAAGAGATAAAGGATATCCCAGAAATTTGGGTGTAAAAGATGAAACAATTATTCATTGACTTAGAAATATGTAACAAATGCAAAGAATGCAAAGTTAAGTGCAGTTATTTTTATCATCCACAAAATAATGGGATAACCACTTTACGAGAATTAGCTAGTTTTGCTACGGTTTGCCGCCAGTGTGAGCAAGCTCCCTGTGTCAAAGCTTGTCCACAAGATGCCCTGGAAAAACAAAGAGATGGTACCTTAAAAAGATACAATATGCGATGCATTGGATGTAAGTCTTGTGTTTTGTCTTGTCCTTTTGGAACTGTCTATCCGGAAGTAATTCCTTATCTTGTTTCTCAATGTGATTATTGCTCAGGCCAGGCAAACGGGAAAATACCAGAGTGTGTGAATACTTGCCCCTTTGAGGCAGTAAAATATATTGATGTAGAAGAAAACCCTAAAGAAAACATTTTTGCCATAGGTAAAAACTTAGTAGTTCACTCTATTCCTTGGGGAGGAAAGTAAAATGCTAAAAGCAGTTTTTTATTTTGTCGTATTTCCAGGGTTTTTATTTACCGCAATTATTGGATTATTGGCTTCCTGGATTGATAGAAAAGTAACAGCCAGAGTGCAGTGGCGAGTTGGGCCGCCCTGGTGGCAAAATTTTGCTGATTTTATTAAGCTACTTGGCAAGGAGACTATTGTTCCTCAAGGCAGTTCAAGAGCTACTTTTTTACTGGCACCGATTTTTGGGATGGCAGCAGTAACCATTGTTTCGACTATGCTCTGGCTAACCATGCTTAACCCGGCCAGCACTTTCATTGGCGATTTAATCGTAGTTTTATATTTACTTAATATTCCTTCTATTGCTGTCATTATTGGCGGTTTCGCCTCTAAAAATCCCCTCGCTTCTCTGGGAGCATCCAGAGAAATGAAATTAATTCTCTCTTACGAAATACCTTTTCTTCTAATTTGTTTGGTGCCGGTAATTCAAGCAGGAGGAACAATTAGATTGGGAGAGATACTTACCCACCAAATAAATAATGGAGTAATATTTAGCTCCTTATCAGGCTTTTTGGCTTTTGTTGTAGCTGTTCTCTGCATGCAGGCAAAATTGACCCTAGTTCCTTTTGATATTCCAGAAGCAGAGCAGGAGATAATGGCCGGGCCTTATATTGAATATTCCGGGCCCACGTTAGCCGTGTTTAAATTAACTCGCCAGATGATGTTATTTGTTGTACCCATGTTCCTTGTAGTTCTCTTTCTAGGAGGAATTACATTTTCTGGCTGGCATATTCTCTGGGGTATATTAAAATACGTAATTTTACTGGTTATAATCGTTTTAATTCGCAATACTAATCCTCGGGTGCGTATTGACCAGGCAGTAAAATTTTTCTGGGGACCGGTTACCCTACTGGCTATTGTAGCAGTTTTACTTGCTTTATTAGGGATATAGCAAGTATAATGTTGTGATAAATCACAGTACTACTTTATTAAGGATATAGGATCTTTATTAGGGATATAGGATGAATTTAAAACTTAAGTCTTTAACCAAATCGTTATGGGTATTTCATTTTGCTTCGGGTCCATGTAATAATTGTGATATTGAAATTCTGGACGCTTTGACGCCAAAGTATGACTTGGAAAGATTTGGTATTTTGTTGGTAGGAAGTATTCGCCATGCTGATGTTCTTTTAGTTACGGGAATGATTACCCGTAAAGGTGCAGAAAGATTAAAAAGGCTTTATGAGCAAGCTACAAAACCCTGTCTGGTGGTAGCGGTTGGTTCATGCGCTTGTTCGATGTCTATATTTAAAGATTCTTATAATGCTGGAGGCCCGGTAGATAGTATAGTTGCAGTAAATGCTTATATTCCTGGTTGTCCACCAAAACCAGAAGCAATGATTATGGGTGTAGTAAAACTAGTCAAATCATTAACAGGAAAATAAATGAAGATAATCCAAAAACTGGAAGAAAAATTTGATAAAAAAATAATTAAATATGATAAGAAGTCCGAGCGGCGGAGTTATCTGGATATAAATCCAGCAGACTTAACCGATTTTGCTCAGTATATTTTTAGAGATATGGGCGCTCGCTTTGTTATTGCCAGCGGGGTTGATACTCCTAAAGGAATAGAGATTCTTTATCATTTTTCTTTTGATTCATCAGGGTTGGTGCTTAGTTTACGTATTTTATTGGATAGAAATTCTCCCGAGGTTGAATCACTTACTCCCATATTTAAAGCTGCAGAATGGATTGAGCGTGAGATAAATGAGCTCTTGGGAGTAAACTTCAGGAATCATCCAAATTTAAGGCACCTTTTGCTTCCTGATGACTGGCCAAAAGGTAATTATCCATTAAGGAGGAAATAATATTGTATTGCGTTGTGTGTGTGACGCGTATTATGTAACGCAACATATGGGATACGTAATACGAATACTAGGAGATACAATGACTGAAGAGAAGAAAAAAACTATAATTCCCATTGGTCCTTATCATCCCTTGCAGGAAGAGCCAGAATTCTTCAAGCTTTATGTGGAAGGGGAGAGGGTCGTTGGCCTGGATATAGAGTTGGGATATAATCACCGGGGAATTGAGAAATTAGCAGAGTCTAAGACCTATGACCAGGTAATCTTTCTATTAGAGCGTATCTGCGGGATATGCTCAACATCGCATCCTATTGCTGCTGTTAACGCTGTGGAAGATTTAGCCGGAATCAAAGTGCCTGAACGTGCCCTTTATATTCGCAGCATTATCGGGGAGCTTGAAAGAATTCATTCTCATCTGCTCTGGCTTGGTTTAGCTGGTCATTTCCTTGGATATAATACTGTCTGGATGTGGGCCTGGAAATATCGCGAGCCTGTATTAGATATATGTGAATTTTTAACTGGCAATCGTAATCACTATGCTATGATGAAGGTGGGAGGCGTACAAAGGGATATAGATAACAGCGATATTCCACAGGTTTATAAAATGCTCGATGATTTAATTCCGGCATTAGATCTTTTCAAAGGGGTAGCTATAGATGATCCGGTGATACATGCACGTACAAAGGGAGTTGGAATATTAACCAGAGAAGATGTGCTCCAGTACGGTGCCGTTGGCCCAACTGCTCGTGCTTCTGGGGTAGACATTGATGTACGCAGAGATGACCCCCAGAATACAGCCTATCATCTGGTTGACTGGCAGGTAATTACCAGTCCTGGAGGTGATGTATTTGCCAAACTGGTGGTAAGGGTATTGGAGATGTATGAATCAGTAAAGATAATCAAACAGTGTTTAGAAAAGCTGAAGGTAGTTAAGGGAGAAATAGATGCTAAAGTAAAAGAAATTCCACCCGGGGAAGGAATTGGTCACTATGAAGCGCCGCGTGGGGAGACTTTCCATTATGTACGCTCCGATGGAACTAATCGCCCAGTTAGATACAAAGTAAGGGCGCCCAGTTATATGAATGTCGCATCAAATCAAAAAGCTGTATTAGGTGAAACCGTATCTGATGCGGCAATTATTCTGGCGGCAGTGGACCCCTGCTATTGTTGTACGGAAAGAGTGGCTGTAGTAGATAAAGATACAAACAAAAAAATATTAAACAGCAAGGATTTAATTCGAATGTCTCAAGAAAAAACAGAGAAGTTAAGAAAAGAGATGTAAAATATGGATATAAGGATTTTGCTTATCACAATTGGGTTACCCCTAATTTTTGGGATTTTCTCTTTACTTATTCCCAGGGGATCAGAAGAGATATGCAAGTGGATTGCTTTAGTTGGTTCGCTTGCTACTTTTATCTTAACCATATACCTCTTTTTCCAGAAGCCATTGGAATGGTTGATGAATGGTTCTATTATTCTGCGGCTGGATAACCTGAGTGGGTTTATTTTTCTTGCTATTGGATTTTTCGGGTTTATAATTACCCTCTATTCTTTGAAATTTATGAAGGGTAAATCCCACTTGAAAGAATATTATGCTTATATCCTCTGGACAATAGGGGCAGCCTCGGGTGCAGTACTGGCTAATAATCTGGTTCTTCTATTGATATTCTGGGGGATACTCGGGTTTACTTTATATTTACTTATTGGGCTTGGTGAGGTGGATGCTGGTACAGCAGCAAAAAAGACTTTTATTATTGTTGGTGGTTCTGATAGCTTAATGATTTTTGGTGTAGTAATTATCTGGTTTTTAACAAAGAGTTTGGCAATAGATGAAATTAGTATTCCTATTTCAGGAGGTCTACCTGTAGCTGCTTTTATATGCCTTATGATTGCATCTTTTGCCAAAGCAGGAGCAATGCCAATGCATTCATGGATTCCGGATTGTGCTGAGAAAGCCCCTCTTTCGGTAACTGCATTTCTTCCTGCTTCCCTGGATAAACTTCTTGGTATTTATCTTCTGGTACGAATCTGTATGAATATGTTTGTACTTAATCACTCAATTAATTTAATTCTTTTAATTATTGGTGCGCTTACTATTGTTGCTGCTGTCTTTATGGCTATGGTTCAACATGATTTAAAAAAACTTTTATCTTATCATGCCATAAGTCAGGTAGGATATATGGTTTTGGGCATAGGCACAGGAAATCCTATTGGTATTGCCGGTGGACTTTTTCATATGTTAAATAATACTCTATACAAAGGGTGTCTCTTTTTAACCACTGGCGCAGTCCAGCAAAAAACGGGTACTACCGACCTTGATAAGCTGGGTGGTTTGGCTAAATTGATGCCCATAACTTTTACTACTTGCCTTATTGCTTCTTTATCCATATCTGGAGTTCCACCTTTAAATGGTTTTGTTTCCAAATGGATGGTTTATCAGGGAATAATAGAGCTGGGCAGAGAGGGAAGTGAATTATGGGTAATCTGGTTGGTAGCAGCTATGTTTGGCAGTGTTTTAACCCTGGCGAGTTTTATGAAGCTTATCCATGCTACTTTTCTTGGTACCTCCTCATCTGCTATGCACCAATCTTCAGGCAAAAATGAGGTTCACTGGACGATGTGGCTGCCAATGGTGGTGCTGGCCGGGCTGTGTGTGTTTTTTGGTGTATTTGCTTACGCTCTTCCTTTGAAAAACTTTATCCTGCCAGCGGTAGCCGAGATTTCATTCCCGGGAATCTGGTCACCTGGTTTAGCTACTTTACTAATAATTGTTGGAATCATTATAGGAGCTATTATTTATTGGTTAGGTAATCTTAAAGGTTTGCGTGAAGATGCACCTTATATTGGTGGGGAGATACTGTTTTCCCAGAATCGAGTGACAGGAACAGAATTCTATGATACTATAAAAAATTTAAGACCGCTTAAATGGGTCTATAAAAAAGCTGAAGAAAAAGTATTTGATATTTATGACCAGGGGGCAAGGCTGGTTTTTTTATTCACTAGAGGACTGCGAAAAGTTCATACAGGTATATTAACTAACTACCTGGTCTGGTGTTTGGTAGGAATAATGATTTTTTTTATTATTTTGATTAGTTTCTTGTTTTGATTAAATAGAGCGCCTTAAAATTTTTTCTATGTATGAAGTACAACGGACAAAGTATGAAAATGAAAGGTTTTAGCAGTGATTGAGTTATATCTACTTTTACTGTTTATGATTGCTGCGGCAATTATTGCTGTGGAGATAGAGGATTTACTTTCTTCAATTGTAGCTGTAGGTGCAGTTGGAATGGGTCTATCAATTACTTTCCTTACTTTAAAAGCACCTGATTTAGCTATTGTTCAGCTGGTTGTGGAAATTTTGTGTTTAATAATTTTAATTCGGGCCACGATTAATAGAGATATTACGCAAGTAAAAGGAAGGCAGAAATTCATTACCATATTTATAAGTTTAACTTTTATTGTGTTATTTTTAGTATTGGCCTGGTCTTCTTTAAAGAATTTACCAGAGTTTGGTTATCCTATAATGAAAGTTGCCAAAAACTATCTTGCGGAAGGGCTTGCTAGAACCGGGGCAACTAATTTGGTAACCTCAGTAATCCTGGATTTTCGTGCTTATGATACCCTGGGCGAGGCGACAGTGCTCTTTGCAGCAATAATTGGAGCATTAGCAGTGTTAAGAAAGACAGGGAGGAAGTAGGAGTAAAAACAAAAATGTCTAATAAACCAATCAAATCTAACGAAAAGGGTATGACCCTGATAGTTAAAACTATCACTCGGCTCACAATTGGGCTAATACTTCTTTTCGGAATATATATTGTTCTCCATGGGCACCTTTCTCCAGGAGGTGGTTTTGCTGGTGGTGTAATAATTGCCCTTTCCTTTATTCATCTTATGCTCGCTTTTGGAAAAGAGGTTGCCTTAAAAAAGTTAAGTCAATCTATGGCTTCTTTCTTTGAAAGTTTAGGGGCAATAATATTTATATCAATTGCTGTTTTAGGCTTTTTAGGCGGCTATTTCTTTCTTAATTTTTTAAACAAGGGTGAGGCTTTCCACCTTTTTAGTGCTGGGATAATACCACTGGCTAATATTGCCATATGTTTTAAAGTTGGTGCAGGGCTTTATGCTGTTCTCTTAGGATTAGTTTTATTAAAAACGGGAGGAAAAGAATGATTTATTTACTTTGTTTAGTTCTTTTCTGCGTAGGTCTATACTGTATCATAACAAAAAGAAATCTTATAAAGATTATTATTGGTATAGGGATAGTTGAGTATGCAATTAATCTCTTTTTCGTCCTTATTGCTTATAGAATGAGAGGGCGAGCTCCCATTTTAGCCCAAGACCAGGTAATTGAAAATATGGTTGACCCGATACCGCAGGCACTTGTCTTAACTGCTATTGTTATTAGTTTAGCCGTGACGGCTCTACTGGTGGCAATTGCAATCAGAATTTATGAGAAATATGGTACATTTGATATTGAAAAAATAAAAAGATTGAAAGGATAGATTAGGAAAGCTAAAATGTATATAATTCCATTATTTGTGATCATACCTTTAGGTTCCGCATTTTTGGTTTCCCTTTTAGGGAAAAGAGTAAAGCGGTTTTCTGATGTTTTATCTAATTTAGCCAGTTTTTCTTTATTTTTCATTTCTTTGGTCTCAATATATTTGGTTAGAACTCAAGGAATCCTGGTATATAAAGTAGGTGGATGGATACCTCCAATAGGTATATCTATGGTTATGGATAGCTTAACTTCTTTTATGCTTGTAACTGTTAATTTAATAGCTTTTTTAGTAGCCATTTATTCTATAAGTTATATGGAGAAATACACAACTAAGGATAAATTTTATACCCTCTTTTTGTTGATGCTTGCAGGGATGAATGGTGTAATTATCACAGGAGATATGTTCAATCTATTTGTATTTTTAGAAATTGCTGCTATTTCCAGCTATGCCCTTGTTGCCTTCGGTACAGAAGCCGAAGAGCTAGAAGCATCTTTTAAGTATGCAGTAATGGGCTCTATAGCTTCTTCTTTTATTCTATTAGGAATTGTCCTTTTATATAGTTTTACTTCCACTTTGAATATGGCTGATATAAGTCAAACTCTTGCCCAGGGAGGCGGTAATAAGATAATTTTTTTTGTTAGTACTTTGTTTTTGATGGGTTTTGGCTTGAAGGCAGCCCTGGTACCTTTTCACTGGTGGCTCCCTGATGCTCATCCTTCTGCTCCGGCACCAATATCAGCAATGCTTTCCGGGGTATTAATTAAAGTTCTTGGTATTTACGCTTTAGTGAGGGTTTTGTTTAATGTCTTAGGATTAGGAGGGGTAAAGTCGATTTTACAAATTTTAATGGTTTTGGGAATAATTTCTATGGTCGTAGGGGGCTTAATGGCTCTGGGGCAAAAAGATTTCAAGAGACTCCTTGCTTATTCAAGTATTAGCCAGATAGGGTATATCATTTTTGCTTTTGGTCTGGGAACTCCTATTGGGTTTTTAGGGGCTCTTTTTCATCTTTTTAACCACTCTGTTTCTAAATCCCTTCTTTTCTTAGATTCTGGAGCTGTAGTCTATGCCACTGAAAATCGAGATCTAGAAAAGATGGGTGGACTTTCAAAAAAAATGCCCGTAACAGCTACAACATCCCTTATTGCTTCAATGTCAATATCTGGTATTCCTCCATTTAGTGGATTCTGGAGTAAGTTAATTATTATCGTTGCTGCCCTTCAAGCGGGGCAATTTATTTTTGCCTTTATTGCTATTCTGGTAAGCATTATTACCCTGGCTTATTATTTGAAAGTGCAAAAACTTGCTTTCTTTGGAGAATTAAGAGAAGAATGGAAAAGGGTAAAAGAAGTTCCTTTTCCTATGAAATTATCTATGATTATTTTGTCTATTATTTGTCTTGTGGGAGGGCTGCTTCTAATTCCTGCTATTTCGGAGGTTTTCCTAAAAGTGGCAGGAGATGTTTTATTAGCAGGAAAAGAATATGCAGATTTAGTTTTTGGTGCATTGTAAGTTAGATGATTAGTTGATTAACTTTAATTAAATGAGAGACAGAAATTAAATGAGATACAGAATGAAAAGTAGAATTGCATTATTCATTTTAGCATTTTTGGTCTGGATGTGCTTATGCTGGTCCCTTGATTGGCAGCATATATTTGTAGGAGTTTTAGTGGCTTGTTTTATTGCCTTTATGATAGGAGATATGTTTGTGGAAAGAAGAACTCATTCGCACAGGAGCCCTAAAAGGTATTTCTGGTTTCTTTATTATATTCCTCTCTTTGTCTGGGAATGTTTTAAAGCAAATATTGATGTAGCATACAGAATTGGACATCCAGATTTGCTTATTAAACCAGGAATAGTTAAAGTAAAGACAAAGCTAAAATCTGATGCAGGGTTAACTTTTTTAGCCAATTCTATTACTTTGACCCCTGGAACTTTAAGTGTAGATGTAGATAAAGAAAATGGTTTTATTTATGTTCATTGGATAAATGTTAAGGATATAGAAAAGGCTACCCAGTTAATTGTACATAAGTTTGAGAGGATTTTAGAAAGGATTTTTGATTAAAATGAAAAGAAGAATAATCTGGCTCATAGGAGCAGTAATTATTTTATCAATTTTGGGTATAATTATTTTTTACAATATTCCTATATTATTCTACCCTGATTTATCCTTTGTTCCATTTTTTCAAAGATGCTTTTATATACTCTTATTTTGTGCTCTATTCTGTCTTTATAGGGTTCTTAGAGGTCCTACTGCACCAGACCGTGTTGTAGCTATTGATATATTAGGAATTTTAATTGTCGGTTTTTGCTCGATTTTAGGTATTCCTACTGGAAGAAGTTGGTATATAGATATCGGGATTGCCTGGGCGCTGCAGAGTTTTATTGCAACTATTGCCCTATCCAAATATATAGAAGGGAAAGATTTTGATGAATAGGACTCGAGATTACATAGATAAAAACGAAAATATTGCACAGAGGAGGTAAGTTAAATGAATAATATTTCAATGAATAATATTATTGATATCACTGGAATGATTTTTATCGGGGTAGGACTTTTCTTTGATTTTTTCGGCTGTTTAGGATTGGCAAGGCTGCCTGATTTATACAATCGTCTTCAGGCTTCCACTAAGTGTGTTACTTTTGGAACCTGCAGTATTCTCTTTGGTACTTTTTTGATGTTAGGATTTACTGCGGCGGGAATTAAAGCACTACTTTGTATCGTCTTTATACTATTAACTGCTCCCGTGTCTGCCCATGCTTTAGCCAGAGGAGCGCATATATCTGGTGTAAAACTATGGGAAAAAAGTGTGTGTGACAAATACGAATCTTCTAAGGCTCGTAATTTCTCAGAGGATGAAAAAGGCAAAAAAGAAAAAAGGACATAGATAAAATGAAGTTACCAGGTTTGTTCCAGTTCAGAATATTAAAGGAAGCAGTAAGGGCGATAGTGAAGGGGCCATATACAACGAAATTCCCCTTTAAACCTTACCAACCCATAGAAAGATTTCGAGGAAAGCCAGAGTTCAATGAGAATGAATGTGTTGGCTGTGGTGCCTGTGCCGAAGTCTGTCCGGTCGGATGTATTGAGTTAGTGGATAAAGTATCTGCTAATTCAGGTTTCCGTGAGGTTATTCAGCATTACGATGAATGTATTTTTTGTGGTCAGTGTGAAGCTAATTGTATTACTAAAAAGGGTATCAAGCTTAACAATG
>CAZLME010000035.1:0-12535 GCA_964560595.1 uncultured Actinomycetota bacterium | reverse complement strand
ACAAGATGAGTATGGCCACTTCTCTGGAAGTAAGGGTTCCTTTTCTCGACCACGAACTTGCGGAACTTTGCGCTTCCATCCCCGCAAATTTAAAACTAAAAAAACTGACAACCAAATATATTCTTAGAAAGACCCTGAAAAAATACAACTTTTTGCCCGAAAGTATTATCTATAGAGGAAAACAGGGTTACAGCCTTCCGATAAAAAACTGGTTAAGGGAAGAATTAAAAGACTACATGATAGATCTTTTTAAAAATTCACCCATTATCAAGGAAAATTTCAATAACCCCTATTTGTCCGAGCTTGTAAAAGAACACCTGGAACTCAAGCATAACCACAATCATATCCTCTGGGCTCTTATAAATTTAAGTTTGTGGTATAAGAAGTTTTTTTTATAGATTGATCGATTTATAGAGACTTGCATAAATGAAGCTATAAAATCCAGGGATAAAAAGACTTCTTAATTATATTTATTTATTTCTGCTTTCAATATAATCTCTTAATGCTTCCTTCCAGCTTTTTAAGTCAGTAAGTCCGATTTTTCTTAAATTAAGGTTATCGAGGACAGAATAATGCGGTCTCTTAGCTTTTGCTCCAAATTCTTCGGTTGTAGTGGGTAATATCTTGGCGGGTAATTTCATAAGCTTGAATATTTCACAGGCAAATTCATACCAGGAACAACTCCCGGTATTGGTCATATGATAAACCCCGTATTTTCCTGTTTGTATCAGTTCAAAAAGCTTTGCAGCGACATCCACGGTACTGGTAGGAGTAAGCACCTGGTCATTTACCACTTTTATTTCTTTTCCCTTCTCAGACATTTTTATCACCTGTTCAACAAAATTTGTATTGCCTTTACCGGCGCTTCCTGCATGGCCGTAAAGTCCACTCAGCCTTATTATGTAATACTTATCAAGCAAATATCGCATCACTTGTTCTCCGGCCAGTTTGGATATTCCATACAGACTGAGTGGTGAGGCACAATCATCCTCTATATAGGGTTCTTTCTTTTTCCCGTCAAATATATAATCGGTACTGAAATGCATAAGAGGAATATTCATCTTTTTGCATATTATCGCAATATTCCTGACCCCCATTACATTTACTTCAAAAACGGACCGGGCTTCGTCTTCACAAAGATCCACATCATGAAAAGCAGCTGTATTAATTACTAGATCCGGATCAAGATTTTTTATAATACTCTCACTCATCTTGTAGTCACTTACGTTGATATCCTTTAAGCCAACAAGTCCCGTTAGTTTAATTCCTTTTATTCCGAATCGATTATTGATATCGGTCCCGAGCTGACCGTTTACTCCGATAAGTGCAATTTTTAACATTGAATCCTCTAGAATTAATACTTTTTACTTTATTAAAAATCTTAAAATAAAATAAATACAAATCTCGATAAGGATAAGAGCAAGATAAGAAGCTGCCAGCCAGATTATTTTCCTTCTTTTTCCAGCCAGGACAGTCACTCTTAAAATTTCTATGATAACTATCCCCAGTATAAAAAGATATAAGAATGTAAAGTATTTATTGGAAAATAATTTATAAAAAAATTCGGAAAATGGGTGTTTCTGATACCAGTGTTTCATCCCAAGCTGACTAAAGTAATCCTTCTCAATTTTGAATACATTACTTTCCGGATTTTCCAGAAATCCGCCTACATTTATCCTGTTAAGATCATATCCGTCATTTATTTTTAAATCAAACTCCAGATAAGTATAATCCTCGACGTCAAAACTAAATCCGTCCGAGTAATCCTTATCATTTAGAGTAGCAGAAAAAACAATTCTATTTTCCTCTACCTTGATTACATCATTTCCTTCTTCCCACCCTGTTAATTCGTAATCTGTTATTTTTCCGTCTGTTGAGATACTGCCATCGAATTTTGAATCCTTGCGGTCAACGCTCCACTCGACAAATATCCTGCTATCTTCTTCCCACACATAATAACCATAACTGGCACCGGGAATATAAAAAATCCCCCGACATCCCCAGGCAGTCAGTATAATTAAAAATATAAAAATACCGCATATAATTAGTTTCGAAATAGAACTTATTCTTTTCATGATTTCTTAATTCCTTTTATTTTTAATTCATTCGCCTGTAATATTTTTGTATCCTTATAAATCAAGTATATCATCCACAACGATATGCCTGTGAATATGCTCCTGAATATGTTTACAAATTCAGCAGAGTCATAAAATCTTTCGATAATCGGAATGATACCGGTAAGATATACAAAATATTTATAATCTATAGGAGCAAGAACATACTTGGTCACAAGATCCCCCCAGTATATTAATAAAATTATAAGCAGGGCAAATTGAATCCAGTGATAATAAAGGAGCGATTTTCTTCTCACGAATATGATTATAAGAAAAGGAACCACCCAGATCATATACTGAGGATGGAAAAAACAAATGCCTAAATAAGCCAGATATATTATCGCACAGTAATTTAGAAGTATATCAAAACTCTTCTTTTTTATTTGCAGGAAGCTTAAGATTATGACTATATATACGGCTATAAAAATAAAAATACTACCGTGAGATCCCGTTACCAGGTCCAGTTTTGGCGTAAGCAAATATTCAAAATGCTGGGCATTGAGCAGTGGCAATATCACACTTTTACCAAAATAAAAACGACATAAAATCTCAACTGCCGCTATGCCTGAAACTCCTGCCAGAGACAGCATTATATAATCTTTTTTGGTGCGTACGAGATAAAGCACAAGTACAGGAAGAATCAATATTGGAAAAAATCTTAAGGCTATACTTAAACCGAGTATTATAATCGCCCAGTATTTTCTATCCTTCTTTGCAAGGAGTATAGCAATAAGAGTAATAAACATTGCAATAATATCATGTCTGGCAAAGATATAAAGCACAAATATTATTATAGGGTTAAATATCCAGAATTTGAAAACCTGCAGTTTTTTTTCAGGTTCGCCGTCAAAAGAAATTCTTAAAATAAGGAACATACATGCTATATCAAATATAAGATAGAGTATTTTAAAAAGGGTTAATACGGTAAATACATTATAACTGCTGTTGAAGCTGATCCAGGATATCCAGGTATCTTTCTCAAGCAGAACAGAAAATAACTGATTTATTGCCGGAAATATCGACTTTATAATGAATAGATAAGCAGAGTGGATCATATTTGTCAGAAACTGCAGGTTATCCAGGCCTAAATTACCGGTAGCAATTGTCTCTGCAGCTCTCTGATAAGTTGAGAGTACATCTCTCTCGAAAAAAAACGGTAAAAAAATAAATCTAACGAGCAGCCCTATGAGAAAATATTTATATAAAGTCTTTAATGATTTCTTATCTTCAAAAATTTCTTTTGTAACAATCAGGCTTCCGAGTTTTTTAAAAAAAATCTTCATTCTTAAAATAATAATCCTGTCTTTAATTTTTTTAAGGTTATTTTTTATTATTTTCCTTTTGTTGATTTGCCTTTTTATTTTTGCCGTTTTTTTAGATTTTTACTTACTTACGGTAAATTATAGTAAATCTACTTTTTATTTTTTTCTTAAATAATTGGATAAAAATCTAAAAGTTTTTCGGGGACCGCTCCTGAATAAATGATAAAAGAACCTTCCCAGAAGATAGGAAATATTTATTTTGCTGTTAATATCACTGCTGCTGGTACCGCTACTTTCTTTAAAGTTCTTTAAATCATTACTATCTTCTCTATACTTAAGTGCACTTGTTACCGGATCCCTGCAAAAATCCACAATTGGCTGACATACTTTTTCCCAGGTGTAGTCTTTTGCTATTTCCTCTATATTTTTTACACACTGATTATAAAACTCTTTATCGTCAGCAAGCCTTATAATAGCTTTTACAATTGCCCGGGCATCACCGTCTCCTGTAGTGACACCAAGACCTTTTCTTTCAACCAGATCGCTTAAAGAATCACCTTTTGTTGAAATTACTGGCAAACCTGCCCAGAGGTAATCCAGTATTCTGGTTCTAAATGAGAATCTTGTTTCAATATGCTCGGGGTGAGTAATTATTCCTGCATTTGATTCTATCAGATAATTCTGCCTATCGTTATAATCAACCCACCCAAAGTTAAAAAAGATATTTTTATCATACGTATTTAATTTTTTAGCAAGATTAACCGTATCATTTACGAGCTGAAATTCCTTAACTTCAGGATTGGGATGCTTTACACCCAAAAAGAACAATTTAATATCATCTCTTATTTTTGCTATTTCTCCCATTGCTTTAACCAGGGTTAGCGGATCGAACCAGTTATATATTCCTCCGCCCCAGATAATTACGAAATCATTCTCACCTATTCCACTTATTTTATTTTTTAATACATTTCTGGTATGAACAGGCCTGGCAGCAGGAAGGCCAAATGGAACCACATCTATCATCTTTTTCAGAGTAGGATCCTGATTATAGGAATGTGGATTTACACGATTTAAGGCTGCCAGCATACCCAGCCAGAAATCTCTCTGTCTTTCTGAAGCACAGATAAAGAAATCTCCATAGTAAAACTGTTCGTTAAAAATATTATGTATGGATTTATGTATCTCCAGTCTCTTTTTTATAGGTTCAGAACTATATTCCGCAAGTGTTGCCAGATTATAAGGGTCATAAATATCTATAATCAAATACTTACCCGAATCTTTAATACTCCTGTATTTTGCGAAAGTCATACCTCCGCACAGTATAATATCAACCTGTTTTATAGACTCTTTTAACTGATTATCATTAGTAAATTGAATTATTTTAAAATTTTGTTCAGGCAGGTTGACTTTATTTGGAACAGCTAATATAACTTCCATATACTGGGATAAGACTTGAGCAAAATTCCATACCCTTATTGCTGGTCCGGCCATTTCCTCCGAAACTATTTCGCTTGATACTATAAGAAGCTTTCTCTTTATTTCCTTTTCAAAAACTTTATAAATCCCGAGTGATTTTAAAAGATTTATCTGTTTTTCCTGATAATCCCTATTAGAAGAAACTGCCAGAAATTGCCCTTTGAAATAAGAGAAAATTGCCTTATCATCCCTTTTCCTTTTTTCCTGAATATTTTGCCTTTTCCTGGCAAGTCCGGGTAATTCATCGAGGAAATTCTTTACAGCCATAAGGGAACTTAATGGTTCATCCTCCATCACCCGAGGGGTAACTTTTTTTTGTTCATCGGCACTGGCACTCAGGTCATAATAGGTTTTATAATCAAATTTAAAATCCACAAAAACACGGTTAAAAATATTTGCAAGAGAACCAGAAAGCACTTTTGCTAGATTGCTGTCATCATAATTTTTAAAAACTGAATAAAGAGAATTTCTTTCTTTTAAAAATCTCAACTTATCTTCACTAAAAGTCCTTGAAGTCCCATGGTGATGATGATAAACAATAGATTTGGGGGCAAATACAACCTTATAACCCAGTACCCAGAGCCTCCAGCCTAAATCAACATCCTCATAGTATGCAAAAAAATCTTCATCGAAACCCCCGGCATCAAGAAAGATTCTTCTATTGATCATCATTGCTCCGCCGTTTACGAAAGGAAGAAATATATACTTATCAGAGCTATAATCTTCTGATGGTATACCATAGTCAATCTGAAAGCCTTTCCCTTCAAAATTTATCATCCCTCCTATAAAATCAATTTTTTTACCATCTATAGAAAGAACCTTTGAACCAGAAGCTACTACCTCTTTATCCATATAAACAGGCCTTAATAACTCAACCAGCCAGTCTTTATCAACTTTGGTATCATTATTTAGAAAAGCTATATACTCACCTCTGGCAGCTTTTGCAGCCTGATTATTTGCATAAGCGAAACCCATATTCTTGCTGTTTTCAATTATTTTTACATGCGGGTAGTCCTTCTTTATTAAGTCAAGAGAATTATCAGCTGAACTATTGTCTACCACAATAATTTCAAGTTTATCCTGAGGGAAATTAAGTTCTCTTAAGCTATCAAGACACTCTTTTAAATAACTTTCCCCGTTAAGATTAACAATTGACACTGAAACTACAGGAAAGGTAAAAATATCTTTCATAAAAATTAATCTCCTAAAATTCACTGTTAAAATATCAAACAGATTATACCAAATTATAACAAACAATTTATTTTTTTACACAATATCTGCTGATAAGTTAGACTGTGATTGATATTTTAAGAATCAGACGTTGAATATTTTTTTAAGTCATTAAGATATGCTGTGTCATAAATTCTTTCCTTTATAATTGGTATAATAATAAAATTTAAACTATAATTTTAATCTATAAACTTACTGTTTAAAACACTCAATATAACAATAAAAGTAAAAAACGTGAAACCGGTAAATATAGCATTTATAACCGATAGGATGATAAAGGGCCATGGCGTAGACCTGGTAGTTGACAGGCTCGCCGATGGGCTGGCAGATTCGGGGTACAGCTGCAGGGTATACTGTAATTATTTTGATGAGACTTTCACTGACCGGAAGTCATATAATATAGAAAAGCTCCACTATTTTAAACCTGATATCAATCCTTTAATCTATGAGGGAAGAATCAGGAAATTAGTTCCTTTCCTCAACAGCAAGGACATTGACCTTTTTATAATACAATCATTTCCTTTTTACAGTCTGATACCAAAATTAAATAAGCCGGTCCTGGTTGTCGATCACGGAATACCCTCCCTGGATGAGTTTTCTTTTAAAAGAAAACTAAGGTATAAATATATGGAGACAACCCAGAACCTCTACTATTTTAAAAAAGCCGGTAGAATTGTAGCCGTATCACAGTATCTCCTTAACTGCCTCCCTAAAAATTTAAAGAACAAAGCCGTTTTTATCTACAATGGATGCGATCACTACCGGAAAGAAATAATCACAAAAGAGGATATTAACGATTTCAGGAAAAGTCTGGGAGTCAACCCCGAAGACACGCTATTATTATTTGTGGGAAGGCTAAATCTTACCAACCAGCTGTATAAAGGATTATCCGGACTTATGGAGATATACCGGGATATCTATAAAAAAAATAAAAGCGTTAAGCTTCTTGCTGTGGGGTATGGTTCAAAAAACGATGAAGAACTGCTTAAAAACCGCGGGGTCCTATCAATAAGCAATGCTCCGGAAGAACTTATGTCCCTGATTTACAAATCCTGTGATATTTATACCACCTGTTCTAGGTGGGAAGGGTTTGACCTTCCAGTTGCAGAAGCTCATAGTTTCAGGAGACCTTCAATTTGATATGATATCGGAGCCCACTCAGAGGTTTCTCAAAATGGAAAGACCGGCTTTGTGGTGAAAGATAAAGAGGAGTTTTCAAAAAAACTGGAAATCCTTATAAACGACCCGGAAAAAAGAAAAGAAATGGGACAGAATGCCAAAAAGTTTGCCCAGAAATTTAAATGGGAAAACAGCGTAAAACAATACGATGAGCTTATTAAAAAAATGCTTGATTTAAAAGACGGGGACGTTAAAGCTACCTCTTTTGCGGGTAAATATAAACCGCGTCCATCTCAGAAAGTCTCTGTAATCATTATTAACTACAACTCTACTTATCCTGTTTTAAAGGAATGTCTTGATTCAATAAAAAACCAGACACACAGAGATACAGAGATTATTATTTTTGATAATAATTCCACGCATAACATTCTGGTTGATATAAAAAAAGAGTTTAAAGATATAAAGGTAATCCAATCCAGCCATAATCTTGGCCTCGGTGAAGGCATAAATCAGTCTTTAAAACACGCAAATTCAGACCTTATCCTCATATCAAATTTTGACGTAGTTTACAACAATGACGCTATTGAACAAATGATCAGCTCTATTAACAGCCTTGAAAGCACTTATCTGGGCGTGGCTCCAAAAATTAAATTTTACTACCAGAGGGATTTTCTCGAAAGTGTCGGTATTTATCTGGATAATAACCTGTATCTGGGCCATTACGGGCTGGGCCAGCTGGATTTGAGCCAGTATAACAGAACCGAGGATATTTTCGGGGTGTCCTTTGTGTCCTGCGTCATAAAACGTGATGCCTTTTATGAAAATAAAGTCGGGGCCATAGACCCCACTTTTTTCCTGTTTTATGAGGACGTGGATTTCTGCTATCGTTCAAATCTTTACGGTTACAAATTCAGGTCATGTCCTTCTGCAATCTGTTACCACAGATACGCATTCAGCTTCAGGGACGATGCAACCTCTTTTGTTAGAAAATATTACTATCAAAAACTGAACCTTCTAAAAACGGCTTATAAGAATTCTGAATTAGATATTCTAAATAGAATTAAAGCAAATGAATTAAACATCCAGAAGAAAAATTTAAAGGATGTTAACCTGAAAAATACCGCCGCGAAAATAATCAGGGATTTCCGGGGAAGCATTAAATACCTTAAGAAAGACAGAAATTATATGGAGTTTTCAAGGCAACTAACAGATGCTGATATAATAAAATACAGTTGGGGCGAAAATACATATTTTGATGTTGTAAGAAATGAACCTGTTTACTCTATTGAAAATCTTCATCACTCATACCGCAGGCTGTTTGCTCTTCTCGGTAATGAGAGATATGAAGGGCACGTTAATTATCTGATGAATTTAAGAGATACCAAATTCAGAATGGAGCCAAACCTGTTTAAAAATATACTTCATAATAAACTGGAATATGAGCCCACATCGGTCCATAAATTTATAGATAAGATACAATAATTATACAATGACAGGAAGCGCTTTAAGAATTGGAATAGATATATCCACCCTGCTAAATCACGGACCGGATATCGGTGCCGGCAGATATATAATTAATCTTGTCCGCAATCTGCTAAAAATTGATAAAAAAAATACCTATATTTTAACCGGTAGATACATCTCAACCGATTATCTTGAAGTCATAGACAGTCTTAGAAAAGAATTTCCCGATAGCAGAATTGAACTAAAATTTTTTAATACTTCCCAAAAAAAGCTTGATTTATGGAGTGGGTTTAAATTTCCACCACTTGAGCTGGCCGGTTTTAAGGTTGACATATTACACTGCCCCGATTATCTTATTCCCCCCACTTTAAACAGGAATATAATCCTTACCATCCATGACCTTGCTTTTATGAGGTATCCTGAATTTAACTTTGACTGGTTTATAAAAAAATATACCCGTGTGGTCCAGAAAAATGCCCGGACTGCAAAAATGATAATCGCAGATTCTCTAAGCACCAAAAAAGATATCATTGAATTTTTTAAAATAAACCCTTCAAAGGTTGAGGTCATTTATCTTGCAGCAGACAAAATATTCAAAAAATTATCTGAATATGAAAAAGATAAAAATGTGCTTAAAAAATATAAGATAAACAAAAAATATATCCTTTCTGTGGGCACCATCGAACCAAGGAAAAACTTCATAACCCTGATTAAAGCTTTTAACAATATAAAACAAAAATATTCCGTTTTTGATTATAAGCTTGTAATAGTAGGAAGAACCGGATGGAAAAGCGAAGCCACTTACGCGGAAAAAGATAATAGCCCTTACAGGGAAGATATTTTATTTCCGGGAAGGGTCCCGGATGAAGACCTTGTCCAGATATACAACCAGGCCGAACTTTTTGCCTATCCTTCTCTATTTGAGGGTTTCGGCCTGCCTCCGCTGGAGGCGATGAGCTGCGGACTTCCTGTGATAGCCTCAAATACTTCATCACTAAAAGAAGTAATTGAGAATGCCGGAATATTGGTAAAAGCAGGAGATGAGAATGAACTCGGAAACAAGATTTTAAGTATTATTAAAAATATGGAGATAAAAGAGAAACTAAAAGAAAAGTCGCTTGCTCAGGTTAAAAAATTCAGCTGGGAAGAAACCGCACAAAAAACAATTAATCTCTATTATAAAACTATCTCTTCCGGACAGCTCATTAATTTCACCGCAGCTAAATCAAAACCACTTTAAAAAAATATTTTTTTATACTTATTTCCGGGTTATGCTTATTTCCGGGTCAAGGTCTGCCAGGCCTTCTGCTATATTCCTGTGAATTACATTTAGAGTAAACATATCATTTACCCAATCGCAGTAGGTCCTGTTATCATTGTAGCCAACGGCAGGAGATACGGAATACTCCCCGCCCATTAAGCTTATTTTAAATGAAAAGGCAACCGATACCCCGTCATCTCTATTAAAAGTCCCGGTTTTAATTTTTTTGAGTCTCGAGTTAGTACCGTAAACAATATTGCCCCTATAATCTGTTATCCTGATACCGAATACCGGTTCTTCAATTTTCTCCTTAAATAGAATCTTATAGGTAACTTTTACTTCATCCCCATATTTACAGTAACTTATTTCCCTGCCGCTCTTATCAAAAAGATTTATACTTATTATTTCTGCATCCCCGGATCCAAACCGGTTTATAGTCTCTCCGTCAATACTTAAATGGGAAAGTCTCCCTATTTCTTCTCCATCAACAACTTTCCTGTTGCCTTCAATCACCGTTTTAAAGATCTTCTTCCTTTCGGCTCTCTGCTGCTGGATAATTCTTTTTTTCTCCAGCTCTTCAATATGGGCCCTGTATTTTGATACTATGTCCAGAGGTTTTCCCATATCTATTATTTTCCCGTCTCTTAAGAATATAACCTTGCTGCATAAATCGGAAATAGTATCAAGGTCATGGGAAACTATAATAATTGTTTTCCCCATCTTCATAAAATCATATATTACCTTATAACATTTTGCCTGAAAGGCCTGGTCCCCCACAGCCAGGACTTCATCCACAAGCAGGATATCGGGATTAACATTTACAGCTACCGAAAAACCGAGTCTCATATACATTCCCGATGAATAGTTTTTTACCGGCGTATCTATAAAGCGCTCAAGCCCGGAAAATTCTATAATATCGTTTAATTTCCGGTCCACATCCCTTTTCTTCATTCCAAGTATAGCCGCATTTATATAAATATTTTCCCTGCCGGTCAGATCCGGATGAAAACCGGCTCCAAGTTCAAGAAGCGCGGAAAGGGGCCCGTTTATGATTACCTCTCCCGAAGTCGGGTAGATAATTTTTGCCATCAGTTTAAGAAGGGTACTTTTTCCCGAACCATTCGGACCAATAATACCGCATGTCTCGCCGTGCCTTACAGAAAACGAGACATCATCAAGAGCAAGGAATTCTTCATAGGTGGTACGTCTCAGTGTAAGAATTGTCTGCTTTAGACTAGGGATTTTTTCATGATATATCCTGTATCTTTTAGATACTGAATTAACTTCTACCGCTGTATCATTACCTGAATCCCTGATTCTATCTTCCCTGTAATTTTTTGCGGTTTTTTTCATATATTAAAACTCCCGTTAATAATTATCAGTTAAATCTCCTCGGCAAACCGGTATTCCAGTTTTTTAAAGACAAAATATCCTATAAAAAATATTATTAGGGTGATACCCAGGGCAATTAAAGTTTCCTGTACCGAAGGGAAGCCTCCTTCTTCGGGATACTTTACATAATAAAAAATATTACGGTAATAAGCTGCATATATAGTCATCGGATTGATTTTAATAATAAACTGGAACTTCTCCGGAACCATACTTAAAGGATAAATGATAGGAGTGCCAAAAAACCATACCATCATAATGATAGTTATAAGATGCTGGAGGTCCCTGAAGAAAACATTTAAAGCCGAAACCAAAAGAGTCATGCCAACTACCAGGAAAAACTGTATAAATATCACTACTGGAAGAAGATACAGATAAAGATAAAACTTATATCCCATAATTCCAAGCACAATGAATAGAGCCACAAGCTCAAGAAAGAAATTAAAAAGATTTGCAAGCACAACAGAGAGCGGGATAATCTCTCTGGGAAAATAAATTTTATTTACAAGGTTACTATTTGCAATAATACTGCTGGCGCCGTAATTAACAGAATTTGACAGGAAATTAAACGGCAATAACGCACAGATCAAAAAAATCGCAAATTCCTTGATTCCGCCTCTAAGGACAATAGAAAATACGAAGGAATAGACAAGCATAGTTAAAATTGGATTCAGGAGTGACCATAAAAAACCAAGCGCCGAACCCCTGTATTTTACCTTGAGCTCCTTTCTTGTAAGACAGAAAAGAAGCTCCCTGTAAGAAAAAAGTGTTTTGATGCCCTCAAACATTATAAATTACATCCTGTTTATTGATGTTATATACTATTTAACGATACCGCATTCTGCTTTATGATATTACATCAGGTCAAATAATATAACATCCCGCTAAAAATTAGCGATTATTATAACATTAATGAATTAAAAAAGAATGATAAAAGCTTTTTAATTACATTAATAAAATCAAATAAACTAATAAAATCTTCTCACATCAATAAAATCATCTCACTCTAAAAATATAAATTTACCTGTTAATACACCCAGCTCCCTCGTATCATTAGAAAGCCCCCGCTCCTTTGGGACCCAGCTTCTGCTGCAGGCCATGGTAAAAGTGAATCTTTCCCCCGGGTAATTTGATAGATCTATCTCTATGTCATGCCACTCTTTATCGGTAATCTTTACCACTTTTACAAATGTGTTATTTATATAGAACCTTATAAATAA
>CAZLME010000034.1:0-12864 GCA_964560595.1 uncultured Actinomycetota bacterium | reverse complement strand
ACCCCCAGTACCCCATACTGGTGCGCTAGCCAAACTGCGCCACGTCCCGTCTTTTCTATTCTAAGATAATACAAAAAATTAGTAAAGCTATCAATTTAATAAATATCTTAAATCTCAGATTTAATCTTTCTATTCATTAGTTTCTTGACAGATTCAACGGGGTTAAGGTTTTCATATATAATCTTATAGACACATTCAGTAATCGGGACTTCTATATCCATTTTCTTAGAAAGATTATATACAGCTTTTGTGGTTTTAACGCCTTCAGCAACCATAAACATGCTTTTTAAGATTTCATCTATCTTTTCACCCTTTGCTATTCTTTCACCGACATATCTATTCCTGCTGTTTTGACTTATGCATGTTGCTATTAAATCACCCATTCCTGCTGCTCCTGAAAAAGTCACCGGATCTGCACCAAGTTTGATTCCGAACTTTGTAAGTTCATGCAAGCCTCTTGTTATAAGAGATGCTTTAGTGTTAGCTTTATAACCCAGCCCGTCTGAAATGCCAGCTGCAATCGCTATTATATTTTTGACAGCACCGCCTATTTCAACACCGATTACATCTCTGTTTGTATAAACTCTGAATTTATCACTGGATAATACAGGCTGTATATATTTAAGTAACTCTTTACCGTGCGAGGCAACTACCGATACACTGGGTAAACCGTGGGCAATTTCAGAAGCAATATTCGGACCGGATAATACACAGATTTTAGAAACTAATTCGCCGGGCAGGCATTGTTCCATTACCTGGGATAACCTTAAATTGCTGCATGTCTCAAGCCCCTTTGCCACGTTAAGAATGCATCTTATATTTTCTATGTTTTCTTTAAGATTATTATGAAATTTTAAAACTATTTTTCTTAAAACATGGGATGGTACGGCAAAAATTATAATTTCAGGATTGTTAAAATTCTCCTCTTTATTGATGAAAGGTATTATATTTTCAGGAATATATAGGTCAGATGTATACTTTGCATTCTTTCTATAATTTTTTATCTCATCATATGTGGCTTTGCTTCTTGTCCATAAATTGATACGGAAGCCTTTTCTGGCAAGGATTACAGATAAAGTTGTCCCCCAGCTTCCGGCTCCCACTATTGTTAAAATTTTATTTTTCTCCATAACACCTTTTATTTTAATATTTGAATTTAAAAAAAATAGGTGTACCCGTAAAACCGAATTTTTCCCTTATATTATTTTCTATATATCTGATTATATTTGCTTTTCTTTTATCGTCCATATTTGAAAAAATTAAAAATACAGGTGGCGATGTTTTAATCTGTCTTATAAATTTAATCTTAAACTTTCTACCTTTATAATATATGCCTTCACTTTCTTTTTCCAGTTTTTTTAAAAAACCTGTCAGCTTATTTTCGGGAATCTTTTTATTCCTTTCATCTATTAACTTGTCTATCATTTTAATAATCTTTTTTACCCCTTCTTTTGTTAGTGCACTTACCTTTAAAAAGGGTATATAATCAGCAAATTTTAATTTTAAATCAAGCATTTTTACAATGTTATCAAGTGTTTCTTTATCCACAACGTCAATTTTATTAAGAATAATACAAGTGCTAACGCCCTTTTCCATGCAAATTTCTATTATTTTTATATCCTGGTTTGCCACTTCCCTGCTGCAGTCAATAAGTACCAGGCTTATATCAGAGCTTTCAATAGCTTCCAGTGTTCTTAGTTCACTATAATATTCTATATCCCTTCCATTCCCCTTTTTTCTTATTATTCCTGCTGTATCTATAAATTTGTAATCTTTATCATTTATTTTTACAATACTATCGATGCTATCCCTGGTGGTACCTCCGACTTCATCCACTATTGCTCTTTCATCTTCTATTATAGCATTAAATAAAGTTGATTTACCCGCGTTAGGCCTTCCAAGGATACAGATACCAGGTACGGCTTCTTCACTGTATTCTCCTGCATCTGCCGGTAAATTTACAAATTTTGATACTACCTCGTCCAATAGATCTCCTATGTTTATTCCGTTTAGTGCCGATATCTTGACCGGATATCCAAAACCGAATTTCAAATAATCTTCTGTATAAAAAATTCCCTTCTGGTCATCACATTTATTACCGGCAAAAATTATTTCTTTATTTGTTTTTCTTAAAATTGACGCTATCTCTTCGTCCAGTGGAGATACAGGCTGTTTTAAATCTACAACAAAAATAATGATATTTGATTCGTCTATCGCTTTTTTAGTTTGCAGAAACACCTGGATATTTATTTTCTGTTTCAATTTTAAATCTATTCCACCAGTATCAAGTAAATAAAATTTTTTTCCGTTCCAATCAGTTTTGTAATATTTACGGTCGCGGGTAATCATAGGATCCCCGTGAACTATTGCTCCTCTTTTACCGCATATTCTATTAATAAGAGTGGATTTACCTACATTTGGTTTTCCTATTACTGCAACTCTTGGAATATCAATACCAGCATTTACATTCATTGTTTTCTTTCTTAATATTATTTATAAAATATTTCCTTTATGAAACTGTACCCGTTTTCAGATATTATTTTTATATTTTTGCTAATTTTTACGATATCCTGTTTCGTGTAATTATCAATAGTAAAACTTTCTTTATTAAAAATACAATCCGGAATAAGTATTTTATTATATATTCCAATGTTCTCTCTCTTTAAATTTGATATTATATCTTCACCGCTTAGCAGACCCGTTATTTTAATATTTCCACCCAGAGATTGATTTGTCACTTTCATTATTTTTATAGACGGAACTATTCTTTTACCATTATTGCCTGACTTTCTTAAAATGATATCAAGTGCATTCTTAATTATAATTTCTCCATATTCTGAAGTTAACAGTAATATATGTCCTGTGTTATCATCTGTTTTAAAGGATATGGCACCGCCGGTACTGTAATTTCCAATAAAATCTTTAATTTGTTTTAAAAAAAATACACTTTTCCCAATCCCATTTTCAATCTGATAAAAATTTCCATAACATTTATATTCTGGAAACCTTATACCGCTCATGATATAAAATTCATCAGAAAGATAAATAATACCAGCTTTTTTAAGTGACCTATTATATTTTTTAAAACTATCAATAAAATTTATAATTTTTATTGCACTTTTTTTATTATAAGATTTAAGATTGCATTCTTTATTAAATTTTGTAATTCCAACAGGGACTATACCTATTGAAAGTATATTTTTATAATCATTTATAAGGGTAAAAAGTGTATTTTCAAGGTCTTTTTCATCATTTATACCAGGGCATAAAACTATCTGAATATTTGATTTTACCCCATTTTTATCAAGAAATTTGAGATTACTAATACCACATATATTTTTTTTATTTCCAAATAAAATTTCTCTTATATTATCATTCAGACTGTGTACAGAAATGTAAAGTGGTTCAAGTTTATATTTTATTATTTTATTTAAATCTTCCTTATTAACATTTGTAAGAGTAACAAAATTACCATACATATAAGAAAGAAGATAATCATCATCTCTTACATATAAGGAAGGGCGTAAATTTCCGGGAAGCTGTTTGATAAAGCAAAAAATACAATTGTTTTTACATGTCTTTATTTTTTTAGGAATTTTATAATTTCTCAATAGCTTTTTTTACATCAATTATATCTTTTACAGGTGTGGAAGCACCTCCACTTATACCGGCTATTTTTTTATTTCTGAACCACGCTGGTTTGATTTCTTGAAAGTTTTCAATATGATAAGTCGAATCATTTATCTCTCTTGATATTTCCGCAAGATGCCGGGTATTTGCACTATTTTTTCCTCCTATTATTATCATTATATCTGTATTCTCCGCTAATTTTTTTGTTGAATCTTGTTTTTTCCCGGTTATATCACAGATGGTATTATAAATAAGAAGCTCTCGGGTTTTTTCAAGTAGTTTACCTGTAATAAGTGAAAGTTTTTCTTTAGTCTGTGTAGTCTGTAAAACTACCCCGATTTTTTTATTTTGGGGTATCATTTTAATATCTTTTTCATCTTCTGCTATCATATAATTTTTATTCAATATGTACCCTTTTATTCCAAGCACTTCAGGATGATTTTTATTACCGATTATTACAACAAAACATCCTTTTCGAGACAGGGCTTCAGCTCTTGCCTGAGCTTTTTTCACAAAGGGACATGTAGTATCAATAATTTCCGGTTCATTTTTTTCTCTGATTTTATTTATGATATCTGGCGACATACCGTGAGATCTTATAAGAAAAATACTGTTCTTTTCTATTTCACTGATATCTTGAACTGAAATTAATCCTTTTTTTGAAAGTTCTTCAGTGACTCCTGGATTATTAATAATAGAGCCAAAAGTAAAGATTTTCTTGTTTTTATGCCTGTTATTATTTATTACTTCTTCGGTTAATTTTAATGCCCTTTTTACACCAAAGCAGTAACCTGAGTATTCATTAATTATTATTTCCATATATATAAAAAACCTCTTCTACTTATTTTTATTCTATCCTGTTGTGTATTCTTCTTATTTCTTCCATTGTTTTGCTTACTATTACTTTTGCGGCTTCTCTTTTATCATATTTTTTTAGAATATCTTTTATGTCTATAATATTACCGGCAATTATTTTTATTTTTGGAAAAAATAATCTTTTATAGGGTCTCTGAATTATTTTGTTGGCACCACTAAGAGCAACCGGTAAAATAGAAGTTTTGGTGTATACGGATATAAATCCTATCCCCTTTTTCCCTTTTCTTAAAATACCATCGGTAGACCTTGTGCCTTCAGGGAATAATCCCAAAGCATTTTCGTTTTTTAAAACTTCCAGTGATGTTCTAAATGCTTTTCTGTCGAATACCTGACGTTTTACAGGAAAAGCATTTAAAAAAGTTACAAGAGAAGATAAAAATTTATTACTGTATAGTTCCTTTTTTGCCATAAAATAAAGGCACCTGGGCATAAAAGCTCCGATTATAACAGGGTCAAGATAACTTATATGATTTGAGCATACTATTAGTCTTCCTTTTTTTGGTACTTTATCTATATCAATATTCTCCACTCTATACAGCAGCTTAAATATAACTCTTAAAGTAAACCTTAATATCCTGTGAAAAATAAAATAGCACTTACCGTGTTTTGTCTTTAACATTTAACTTCTTATAATATAATTTTTTAATTTTATCTACGACTTCTCTTATCGACAGTTTAGTAGTGTCAATTATGACTCCATTATCAGGTATTATTAGAGGACTATCCTTTCTTGTACTGTCAATCCTGTCTCTTTCAGTAATTTCTTTTTTAATTATATTTTTTTTAAATAATTGACCATTTTCCTTCATCTGCAAAATCCTTCTTCTTATTCTCTCTTCAAGACTTGCGGTAAGATATATTTTTAATATAGCATCGGGGCATACAACACTTCCTGTATCCCTGCCTTCAAGTACAGCATTACCGTTTTCTATGAATTTTCTTTGCAGACTCACAAGATATTTTCTTATCCCGGATAGTTTAGAGACGATTGAAACAGCAGCTCCTATTTCTATGCTCCTGATTTCATCTGTAACATCTATCCCATTTAATTTAATCATCGTATACTTTTTTTCTTCCACAGAGTTATTATCAAGTTCAATTTCTATTTTTCTTGCAATTTTAAGGATAGATTTTTCATCGTTATAATCAATATTATTTTGTAGGGCAATCAAAGTTATTGCTCTATACATTGCGCCTGTATCGATATATTTTAATCCTAATTCCCTTGCTAAAATTTTTGCTACAGTACTTTTACCACTTCCGGCAGGACCATCTATTGTTATGATGTTTTTAGTCATTATTTATTATTTATTTCTATTAAGTTTTTAAGTAATGAATTTTTTGCTAATTATTTCTTAAACAAGAATTTTTTTAAGGTTATATTTGAATCCTGGAAAAGATACATTGACACAATCTGAATCAAGAATTGTTACATTCCCGCTTGATAGTAAAGCCAGTATGGAAAGTGACATGGCAATTCTATGATCACCGAAGCTTTTAACCACTCCTTCACCTGTTTTAAAGTTTGAATTTCCTTTTATTATAATACCGTCTTCTTTTTCTTCGATATCAACATTTAATTTTTTAAATTGACTTACAATTGATTTAATCCTATTACTCTCTTTAAACCTCAACTCTCCAGCTCCACTGATTACTGTTTTACCCTCTGCTGCAGCTGCAGCAACACACAGTATAGGTATTTCGTCAATAATAATGGGTATTTTTTCTTTTTCAATCTCAATAGATTTTAATTTGCTCGAAAAAGTCTCAATATCTGCAATCGGTTCATTATTTACGATCCTCTTATTTTTAATAATTATTTTACCGCCCATTTTTTTGAGTAATTCTATAATGTAATTTCGGGTCGGATTTATGCCAACATCCCTTATGATAGTATAAGAATTTTTTAAAATTAATGTGGCAATAATAAAATAAGCAGCTGAAGAAATATCTCCGGGTATAAAAATCCTTCTTGCATGTAATTCTCTATCCGGTGATAATTTTATATATTTTCCTTCACTGGTAATATTTGCCCCGAAATATTCAAGCATGCGTTCTGTATGATCTCTTGAAATTTCAGGTGAGATTACTTCAGTAGTACCTTCTGCATGTAATGCAGCTAAAAGTATGCAGGATTTAACCTGGGCACTTGATACTTCTAATTCAAATCTTTTTCCCTCCAGGGCAGGATTCCCAAATATTACTATAGGAGCTTTTGAATTATTTTCTCTACCATAAATTCTTCCACCCATTTCTCTTAAAGGTACTATTATTCTTCCCATGGGCCTGTTATTTATTGAGTTATCTCCGCTCAATACAGACATAAAATTAGTAGCGGATAAAACACCGCTCATTATCCTGATGGTTGTCCCCGAGTTACCGACATCAAGTATCTCATCAGGTTCGTGAAAGTTTTTAATTCCTCTGCCGTAGACTATTAAATTACTGTTGATTTTTTCTATCTTTACTCCCAATTTTTCCAGGATATTTAAAGTCTTTATACAATCTTCGCAAAAAAGAAAATTTTCTATTATGACATTACCGTTTGCAATAGAAGATATAATCAAACTTCTATGCGAAATTGATTTATCTCCCGGGATTTTTATTTCACCTTTTAAACTTTTTATTCCGTGTATCTCCATTTTAATCGCCCAATACTTTTTTTACACTGACTTCATATCCCACTTTTTCAACTGCCTCTTTCGTAATTCTGCCTGCGTCTTTGCCCTGTACTAATACTTTAAGGATTCCACCGCCACTGAATTCTGTTGAATGAAAAATCGAGATATCCTCAATATTGATTCCATGGGAACTTATTGCCAGAGTAATCTCACTTAATACTCCAGCCTTATCGGGTATGGAAATTCTAATTTCATATAAATTAGATATATCTTTTTCTACATATTTTGGGAGATTTATTCTTGCTTCCTGCGCTTTTACGTAATGTTTTTTAATTGATTCGGAATCATCTTTTTGAAGATTTTTCTTAAATTTTTTTAAATATTTTATATAATCATCGATGGATTTTATTATCTTATCTTTATTTTCAAGGCTAATATCAAGCCACATCTTAGTATTCGCAGCTGCAATCCTTGTCATATCCCTGAACCCTCCAGCGCAAAGTTTAAATAGATTTTTCATATTATTTTTTCTATCATCTATCATATCAACAAGGTTTGTAGAAAGAATGTGCGGTAGATGGCTTATTAAGGCTACGTTTTCATCATGCTCTTCAGGATTTATGGTAATTACTTTTGCACCGATCTTTGTCAGCAGTGAATGCAGTGTAACAAGCGGTTCAGTTATAGTAGTATCCGTAGGAGTCAGTATATAAAATGTATTCTTGAATAATTCCGGTGTGGCGCTTAAAATGCCCTCATTTTCAGAACCCGCCATTGGGTGACCTCCTATAAAAAATACATCTCCGGGGAGTATCTCGCTGACCTTACGGACTATTTTTTCCTTAGCACTGCCAACATCAGTAATAATTGACCCTTTTTTCAAATAATTCTTTATATTATTTATAACTTTAACTATTTTACTGATAGGGGTTGCTATTATTATTAAATCAGCATCCGATACTGCTTCTTTATAACTGCCTGCGATAACATCGATTATGTTTCTGTATTTGGCTATATTCATTGATTCGCCTTTAATATCATAGCCATAAATAATAAAATCCTTATTTATATTTTTCAAAGATAAAGCTAATGAGCCACCTATAAGTCCCAATCCTATTACAGCTATTTTTTTGATACTCATCATTTCAACTCCGGATTATAATAATCAACATCTTAAATTAATATTAAGAAAATATCTTATTAATATATAAAAATTATTGAATTTTGTGAATAATAACTTAATTCTATTTTTATTATTTTACTATATATTTTATATTTACAGAAAAAATAAAAAGTTCCGGGTATTTTTAGGCAAAAAGTGTATTTAATCTATTGACAACATTTTTTAATTCTGGTATCTTTTTTATATCTTAGGACAGGAGGCAACTTTCAGAAATAACTGAGGTTTATATTCGAAAGAATAAAAACGACAGGTTTATATTTTGAAAAGTCCCAGGATATGCCCCGAGATGTTGATTAGTCTAACGCGCTAGCTATGACAAAAGATAACTCGGGGTTTTTTATTGCGGATTTATCATAATTTTCAACTTTATTTTTTTACGAATAATTATTTGACCCGCTAAATCTCTGTTTTAATATAATCTTTTTTTGGTTTTAATATGTAGATTAAAATTATACTTATAACTGCAAAAATAAATACCGATATCTCAGTGAGAAAAATTCCGTATTTATAATTGATATAGACAGCAACAAAATCTATTAGCATATGATAAAATATTGCAATTAATATAAAGTAATATTTTCTTTTTATAAAAGCATAAATTACTAAAACTGAAAGTGAAATTTGGATAATGATTGCAAAAATTCTTTCCAGAGCACCAATCATCGGTAGATACCAGGCTATATTTTCAAATTGTGATATTATATTATAAGGTAAAATATGTGGAAAAAATTTATAAATTATGAAGTTAATAAGAACTGTTACTCCGACGAAAATCATTGATTCACCGCCTCCTCCATGTCCGATTCCATACATGATCCCCTTTTCATAACTTCTTTGTTTTATTATTGCACCAAATGCTAAAACTCTTACGCCTTCTTCAAACAAGCCGGCAGTAAAAGACAAAATTAAAGCAGTTAGTATAACAGCCAGATCTCCCCTAAAGTTTAATGAAATCACTGAATTTAAAAGATTGTTTAGCGGAATCCTTAAAAGAGATAATAAAAATAACGCCATTCCCAGAAAAAATATTGCCCATGAGACCCTGTATTTTTTCCAAAAATATATAGCTAGCAGTAAAGGCAATCCTATCTCTATTATGATTGCTATTATGTAAGAGATGTTCATGAGGGCATTTAAATTTGAATAAAGCGGTTATTTTTATTGCGGCCGTTTTATAATATTAATAAATATCTTTACCAGTTCCGGGTCAAATTGAGTTCCTGAACATCTTTTAAGCTCATCAACTGCTTCCTCTTTTCCAACTGCTTTTTTATAGCATCTGTCGTGAGTCATTACATCATATGCATCTACGATTGATATTATTCGAGATGTGAGTGGGATTTCTTCTCCTTTTAATCCGCGCGGATAGCCTGCCCCATCCCACCATTCATGATGTGAATACACCGAATCAGCAATAGGCATTAACTGCGGGCAAGAACTACATATATTGTATCCTACTTCCGGGTGTTTTTTCATCGTTTCCCATTCATTTTCTGTTAATTTTCCTTTTTTCATTAAGATTTCATTAGATATTACCACCTTGCCTATATCGTGAAGGGTTGAAAGTAGGGATAATTCATTTAATTTATTTTCTTTTAATTCCAGAGAATTTCCTAGCTGTAATGCCAATTCCTTCATTCTGAAAGCATGGTCTTCTGTTTCCTGACTTTTTTCCTGTAAAGTTCTCTCAAGTGATGAGATTATCGAACTGGAAATACTCTGTCTTTCCAGTAATTTCCTGCGGTACATCCAGTCTTCTGCATCTCTTATTATTTTTTCCATACCGCGGCCATAGATCTTTTTCGTAGAAGCTCCAAAAGATATACTTACCGGTACCTTATGATCTCTTGTTTTAAAACATGAAATTCTTATCCTTTTTAATATTTCATCTACATCTTTTTCTGTAGTTCTGGGAAGCAATATGGAAAATTCATCCCCTCCCCACCTGCAAATGATATCTTCTTTTCTGCAGCAATTTTTTAGAATCGCAGCTATCTTCTTTAATAACTTGTCGCCTTCTTTGGGCCCGAACGCATCATTTATAAGCTTTAATCCATTAACATCTCCCATTATAAAACTTAACGGAAGCTGCCTTTTTGTATCAAGTCTTTTAATTTCTTCTTCAAAATATATCCTGTTATATAATCCTGTTAACTTATCTTTTAATGATAAAGTTATAATTTCCTCTTCAGTTTTTTTTCGTTTCAGGGCATTTATAAGAATTTCTCCCAATAATCTTAATAGAGCTATATCATTGACAGTCCATATCCTTTTACTCTTTATTGATTCTAATCCAATAAAACCTTCAAGAACTTTTCCATAAATCATAGGTATGATTAATATTGACTTCACTCCGTACGGCTTTATTATTTCTTTTTCTATTTTCTGCTCGGGAGTGGCAACTTTTAATACATCAGAAACATAGATGGGTTTAAAACTATCAAGCTTTTTTAACCACGAGAATTTGTTTTTGACTGGAAGCCTCTTTAAATTTTCTATTTTTGGTTTAATATCTTTATTGCACCATTCATAATCTTTAACAGCCATGGTGCCGTTTTTATATAATTTATAGATATAAATCCTATCCACACCGGTATATTCACCTATTGTTTTAAGTGTGTGTTTTATTCCATAATCTATTTCATATGATGGAAATCTTATAAAATTTGTTGAAAGTTTTGTTATAAGATTTTCAAATTTTATCCTGTGGCTTAATTGCTTATTTACTGTTTCCTGTTTTGTGATATCACGGAGGACAATTACCTTACCGGAAGTTTTTTTTCTCTCATTGGAAAGAATATTCTTAATAGTCATATTGTAAATTTTTTTATGGTTATTTCTGGATATATTTATATCTGTATTCAACTCAAAATCAGAGTGTTTATTATTGGAGTAATTTTGATAATCTGGCAGTAAAGTTTTTACATGATTTCCTTTATAATCATCGTTTTTATATTTGAATAAATTTTTAGCTGATTTATTAAGATATAAAATACAATCTTTATTATCAAGTATAATAACACTATCTTTAATATTGTCATCAGCAGTTTGCAGCGCCATCGGTACTATATCAGATTTTTTTAAATGTTTGACTCCAGACATTTTGTTATATAAATAACTTAATACTTTTTTTCTTGCTCCACCATAAATTAAGATTTAGACAGGGAATATATTAAATTCACCAATCATGCAGTTAGTGTATTTAATAATATTAGCATCATATTTAAAAAACGTTAAACTATTAATATAAATTTTATTCCCTGCAATATTATAAATTTAATTTAAAAATTACAGCACAACCTCTGTATAATTATATATGTTTAATAAATTATTGATATATAAGTTAATTCGACTTTATATATTATCATAAGTTTAACTATTTTTACAAATATTTTAATAAAATTTTTTTGATTTTTATTTAATTTAATATATTTATTATTAATTTAATACTTTACTTATTATTTTATTTATATTTTAAAGATTTTTTGAATCTAATGTAAAGAGATTTATAAATTTATTTCAATATTTCTTTTATTTTATTTACAATTGCAGTACATGAGATTTCTTCAAAATCTAAAAGTTCATCAGGCCTGCCACTCCGGGGCATTTTTCTTACAGCAAGAATATAAACGGGACTTTTTTCAGAAGCGGCACTTTTTACGGCCTCCCCGAGTCCTCCTTCAGCATAATGGTCCTCTACTGTTAATATTGCTCCAGTCTCTTCCTGGGCCTTTCTAATAGAATATTCATCTAAAGGTTTAATGCTGTATAGATCTATTACTCTTATTAAAATGTTTTCCTTTTCTAATTCTTCATAGGCTTTTAATGCCTCATACAATGTTATACCTGCTGAACATACCGTTACTTTATCATTTTCACTTTCTCTTATTATTTTGCTTCCGCCAATTTTAAAAGTATCGCCACTATTGTAAATAACTGGCATATCCATTCGTGTTGTTCTAATATAAACATTCCCCCGATATTCAGCAGCTCTTTCCACCAATTTTTCTGTAGACACAGCATCTGACGGATAAAAAACCACGCTATCAAGCTGGGTCCTGAACATGGCGATATCCTCCAGTCCCATTTGTGAAGCTCCATCTTCACCGATTGATACACCTGAATGCGAGCCTATAAACTTTATATTTGTATTTGAATATCTGCTCATCCTGATCTGATCAAAAGCACGGGTTAGAAATGCAGCAAATGTTGAAACAAATGGGATTTTCCCCCTTAGTGATAATCCTATTGCAGCGCCAATCATATTTTGTTCTGCTATATACATCTCAAAAAACCTGTGCGGGAATTTATTCTTAAATATTTCAGAAAACGTTGAATTACTCACCTCGGCATCAAGCACGACTATATCAGGAAATTTTTTATAGATATTTACCAGGCCGATACCATAGGCTTTTCTGGTTGACATTTTATTATCGCCTATATCAATCCTGTCATATTCTTTAATATTTTCTTCAGGTAATTCAACATGTTCCGGTTCTGCAATAATCCCCCTTGCTTTTCTGTCGATTCCCCCCAATTCAATAAGTGCATTTT
>CAZLME010000033.1:2340-13047 GCA_964560595.1 uncultured Actinomycetota bacterium | reverse complement strand
CGTCCGGTGTCATCCAAAACTCATAGTTCGTATCTATCCCTTTAATCTTAACAATTGTTTCCTCGAGCGCCACTTTTTACACCTACCTTATAATTTTATTTTGTTTACTTGTAGCGAAGTTATCTTTATTTAATGGGTTAAAATATCCTTCTGTCGGCACTGTCTCGCTGCCATCCGTAGTATCATTCCGTAAAATGCACCTGTCAAGGTTAGCGTCTATTGTAAGCGTCTTATTTGCGGCGTGGTTGCCCCATCCCCAAATCTGATTACCCGGCAATCCACAGGCAACAGATACTTTTTCTACACCATCGAGGTAAATTTTTGCATTAGAATCATCAAAAGTTACAGCCACGTGATTCCAGCCCAACTCCGAAATACTTACAGTCCCGCTCCATTGACTACCAGTCCACAAACGCAGATATCCGTTTTCTAATTGCATGCTCACTATTCCCGAACCGCTACCCCCGAATATAAATGTATTTGAGTCTCCGTCATCATTCCAGTAAAGCTGAAACTCTATTGTTTTAATTCCAGTTATTGCCGAGTCGGAAACTATAATTTCATCCGTGTCGGCATTATCAAACGCGGCGGAGTAAGAGCCGTATTTTTTTATATCACCGCTGAAAGCTACCGCTGACTCGTTAGTCCACGCATACGTGCCTACCTCGTCAGTAACACCGTTTTCCATCTCTAAAGCTGATATGACTTCCGCCGGATAACCCATTACTTCACCTTTGCTGTAATCTGTACGGGATTGACATTATCCTGTATCGTTTTTGTTACACTTGTAATTGTTTTGTTCACATCATCTTTATACTCAGCTAATGAATCCTCTCTTACCCTTAGTTCAGGGAAACTTTCAGCTATAACCTTTTCTATTTCCGCCACATTGCCTTTTGGAACGGGACATATAATTGCACATTTGGTTTTATCTGTTACGCTTAAAGCCCACGCCCACTTGCCGTCTTTTCTATACTTTTTCGAGAGTATCTCATCCATATTGTCGCAACAAACCGAATAAGACCTGTTACGTATCAAGCCCCGTATCTTTTCAGGAATATACGGTTTGATTGTGTCCGTTTCTTTTTCTCTTTTTTTAAGAGGTACTTCTATTTTCATAATCACATCATCTATTTTGAATTTCTCTTTTGCCTCTAATTCAAACTCGTCCATTTAATCCTCCTATGGTGTCGGACTTGCTTTGGGTTGTAAGTACAGATGATTGCTCCAATACTTTCCACTAAACACCGATGACTTCGCATTGACGCTTATATCAAACGCGTCCTCAAACCCCAAATACGGCAATGCATATGTGAATCTTTTTTCATCAGGCGATATATCATCCGAATTGGATAACACAACTTGTGATGTCCACGGGCGTTCCTCGCCGCCAACGCTTAAACTCCAATACAGCGTATATATCCCGTCAGGGTATCTGTTCCACTCAAGCCTCATTTCTGTTAAATGATTTTCTGTGTCGGTTGACAAATACCTTAAATCAAGCGTCTCAACCGTTGTCGGTGTCGGCGTAAAAGTATGTGTGCTTGTTATGGTATATGTTGGCGTTATCGTAGGCGATACGGTATGAGTCTCTGTTACTGTGTATGTCGGCGTAGAAGTATATGTGGGAGTTCTTGTTTTTGTTACGCTATGTGTGGGCGTTGCTGTATATGTGGATGTCCTTGTCGGTGTATGCGTACTTGTATACATTGTTGTGTATGTAGGCGTGACCGTAAAGGTAGGTGTTCTTGTAAGAGTCGGTGTTCTCGTTAATGTATGCGTAAGAGTAAATGTATATGTTGGAGTAGGTGTTATTGTTTTCGAGTGATACGGAGTAGGCGTATATGTCGGTGTCCTTGTTGACGTAGGCGTACTTGTAATGACTGATATGGCATTATTGCCGCTTGTTACCCCCGTTTCGTATACTGTTAGTGTAAAAGCATAAGATGTTTCTAATTGTGGTTCTCTGCTTCTGTGATAATGACAATACAGATGTTCCCCTTCCGCTAACGTCAAAGCATTTACTGTTACTTTATGCCCCGATATCTGAACGTTGCCATAACTCCCATCTGTTGTTATGGTTATATACCCATACCCCGTACTTGACGTTGTCTGTGGGGTAGCCCATCCTGTTGGTATACTCCACGCAGCATAAGAATTAGTTGACGCGTCGGCTGCTGTGTACGTTATGCTTTCCACAGCTAAAAACTGTCCCGGAATAACAAATTGTGGTTGGTTAGCAAACGCCGCCGCCTGTACCGCGCTGGCTCCTATCAACAGAACCAGCGCGGCCATTGTTACTATTAACAAGGAGTTTCGCATGAATCACCCTTCTCTCTTAAAATATTAATTTAATAAGAATCTCTACAAGGATAGTCGCTCCTACACCTACAAAAAAGCCTATCCAGTGGTCTCTGTTAATCGTTGCCTTAACACCATACTCTGACATACTTGACCTCCTTTAATTTGCCGGCAAGGCGTACCGTTCCCAAAAAAGCTGGTTCGGATGCAAGTCATCCGTTCCCGCAGCTTTCAAAATAAACTGATATTCCGTTGCCGCGTCAAGAATATAAAAATTACCGGGCGGGGACATGCCTGTAGTTGCTGCCGGCTGGCTTATCACAAACAACGTGTTCCCGTTGCCGGACGCTTCGAGAAGTAACCCTATCCCTGTCCCTGTACTTGTCCATGCTATGTTGCCTATAACCTGTGAGTAAGCATATTTTGTTGTAATCAACGCGTCACCTACTGCCGCTTCCGCGTCATTAAACGTCTCCTCTACAATACTTCCGGCTACCTTTAACTGTGTCCAGTATTCAAGTAAATCCTGCCGTACACAGTTCGCCGTATACGCATTAGACGTAGTTACCCTTATTTCCCCGTCATTAAGCTGGTCTTTAAACGTCATCTGCATTGTTATACTGTGATATCCGTCCGCAAGCTCTATCTGCTGCCCCTGCGTGGTCCCTGCCGATAAGGATTTTTGCCAGTATCTTGTCCCGTTTGTCAGTTTACACGTTACCCCATGCCCTGATACTAACGGATAATTATTGTAAACAAAATTAAATTTGTTTGACTTCGGATCTTTGTATGTCATGGTCAATCCTACTGTTGCGGTCGGAACCCTTACGGTAAACGTTACTGCCGGAGTAGGTGTCATTGTCGCCACAGATCCTTCCGCGTTTGAACATATTCCAATTGAGGCATTTTTCATGTAACTACCGCCCTGCCATATGTCGCCATCCCCAATTAAAATTGTCCATTCATCTCCAGCCGCAGGTGGCGTACTCATAGGAAACACTATACTATTCCCCGTTATAACGCCTGTCCCAACTTGCCCTGCTGTCGCTTCTGCCCTGATATATCCTTCCGCATCAGGTGTCAGGCTCCATGACGCAGGAGCGGGAGTTGTGGTCGGTGCTGGTGTTCCGTTTACCAGCGCAACCTTTAATTCTCCAGAGCCTCCCGGAGTAGTTTTCCAAGTCACAACAATCTCGGCGTCATCCGTGTCTGTGGTTAAAATACTCGGTGTCGGATATGTAACCGCTACTGAGTGGTTATTCTGCGAAGTCCATAAATAAAGCACCGGGTCAGCGGCTAATGCTGCCGCGTCAGCCCAATCCGTACTGTCTGCTGCCTGATTCATCGTAACTGTCATATCCTGACTGGCTGCCACTGCCGTATACGAGATGTTAAAACAATGGATATTGATTATCTCACCAATATCCGACGCCGCCACAGTTATCCCTGCGTGCTGTCCTGTCACAGCAGGCGGGATATTGCCTACGGCAATATTTTCCGCGGATGTGGATACCCCAAAATATCCTGCCACTAAACTCTGTGAAGTAATAGTAGTAGGTATACCCATTTCAGCTGGGAATGTTACCCCTACATATCCCGCGACCATGTTGGTGTCCGCTACCGTAAACGTCAAAACATTTTCAGCGTCAAACTCACCGCCTTTTACTTCAGCGCTTCCAAATTCCGCCGTCCCTTCTCCTGCCTCTCCTGCCGCGTAAGCAGGCTGACAGGTTCCAAAAGCTAAAACGATAAGACTAACTAATACTACCAGTAAGTTCTTTTTCATAACGTTTTGCTCCTTTCATTACAATTTGTTTAAATACCTCTCCGTATTTTTTCGCTACTACATCTATGCTGTAGTTAGCTTTGACATATTTGTAAGCGGCTTCACCTATCTTTTTCCTCGTTTCCTTCCGCTTTATAAGGTAACGAAGAAGTCCTACAAACTCATCGTGGTTGTGATATATAAATCCGTTCCGGCCGTCATGTATGTAATCCCCGTACAATACCCTGGGAGCCAACGTTACCGCTTTTACCGCCGAGTATTCAAGCCATTTCAGGTTGGATTTGCATTTGTTAAACTCGTCATCAAACAACGGACATATGCCTATATCAAGTTTTAAACCGGAAAATGTCTTGTGATACCCATCAAGCACACCTTTATACTTATGAAACTCTATCTTGTCCTCGTCTATCCCGCATAAATTACCCGGCATTGTACCGAACAATACCAGCTTGACGTTAATATGACTGTTAATAACCTTACGCAAATGAGGAGCTATGTCGAGCCAGTCAATTAAATGTGATGCGCCGAACATATAACCTATCCGTACATACCCACTGTCGTTCTCCTGCGGTTCGTACAGCGTCAAATCAACGCCGTTAGGAAGTACGTATACGTTGTTGTTAAACTCCCTGACCTTGCCGGCAAGGTATTCCGTTGCCGCGGTAACCGCGTGCGCTTTCCGCAAATACGTTCTTGACCGCTCATTGTATTTCTTGTTTGCCTCGATGTCAAATACCTGTTTGAACCCGTTTACCATAACAGCAGTCTTTTTGTCTATCCATTCCTTGCCGAAAATAGCCTCATCATTATCAAACTCGGATATGACCTCTTTCTCACCGAAAAATACGTAACTGTTGTTAAACGCCGGGCATTCAAAGCTCCAGTCATCAATGTCAACTACAACATTAAGCGGGAGCCGGTGTTTCGCTGTCCTGTTCCTGTTGTATTTCGGTGTCTCAACGTCAAATAGCCTGTCTATGTCAACCGCCTCGGCGTCAGCGGTCTTACGTGTCTGTAATATGCTAAAATGAATATCCGCGCCCCATAACACATTATCAATAGCTTTCTTTTTCAGTTCGTTAAACTTCCGTCCGCATATCTTGGCGTTGATATATCCCAGTTCGGCAGCCTTGAATATAGGTTGGTACGGCCTGTAAAACGGACTGCCCGCTATTATCGCCTGCTGTGGTATTACTACATTTACTTCCTCTATTTCAGATCCCATCTGCGTTTCCCTTCCCGTAAATAGTGCCGCGCAAGTTCTTTTGTAGCCCATAAATGCCGATTCTTTTTGCAGTATTCCAACCGCTTGCCTTCTTCCTCGATGTCCCGCTTATCCCAAAATTCAGGGAACATACGCGCGAATTTTTCTACTCCGGCGTTGCTTTCCCATACCCAGTCCCATTCGTGTTCTGTAGGCAGATTAAGGATTAACTGAATATTGTACGGCAAATCAAGTATAGGGCGCGCTTCCATTACGCCGGAGTCGCCTTCCTTAATCAACGACCCGGACTTTCTTTTGCGCCTCATCGCTGCCCTGTACCTCTGTTTAACTACCTCGGCGTACGCGGGCGTTGACAGTTCAACCTTATTCAACCGTTTTTCGTGCGCTTGCCTTGCCTCCTCCAGTGTCATATTCCTTAACTGTCCCATATCTGTCCTCCTTTGTAAAAAGAGAAGGCTACCCGGTTTATTGAGTAGCCTCCTCTGTATATTCAACCATTCCTTCGGTTTTTTACTATCATTTAAGTCAGTGTCGCTAACCCCATTGATGCAACTTTCTGATACCTTACCGCCGTTTCGTTGTTATACGCGAACTCCGTAAACAGCGCTCCAATCGCGTTAACTTTGGAGTTGGAAGGCGTTAATACATCAATGTATATTTCATCTGGATTGAGCGTCAGTACGTAATCGTCAGGCTGTAAATCGTGGCCCGCAACCTGTACCGGCCCGTACATCGTCTCCCATACCTTTACGTTACTGTAAATCTTCTGGTCGGATGCCATCGTGTGTACTGCGGTCGCTATACCCGTCCATTCTTTCAGCGCGTTCTTCTGCGTATAAGACAGGTATATGAGTTTCCTCTTACCCATCAGCCCGCCTGCCGCTCTTAACGCTATCATGTGAGCCTCCATAGCTACCTCGCCGTTCGTTGCCCCGAACGTAGATGACGCTATGTCCGAAGGCGTGACTCCTGACGCTGCTATGGTATTCAAGCCCGCCATATAAGCCGGTGTTGAAGACCCGTCACAAATGCCTTTCGACCCGTTTAGGTAACTCCATTCACAGTACATCTTAACTATCTCCGCAGATTCTGTCTTTAACCTGCCTACTTCCGACCGTCTCCCTACCCTGCCTCCATTCTTCGCCGTTGATTCCATTGACGAAGTTACCCTGTATGTCCGGGCATTAATCTCGGTATACTGGGTAAACTGATACTCCGTTTCGGGCGTCTCGTGAGTAAGTGTCGCGCCCTGTACCTTCGCTCCAGTCGCTGACGGAGCGGTGTACGAAACGTAGTTCCAGTAATAGGTGGTGTTCTCGGCTACGCCTCTCTGCGCTATATCCCAGATAGGTGTTTCTACAGTCTTAATATAGGACAGCTTGTCTATAATAGACTTTTTAGCACCTTTCGTATCTGTAATCGTATCGTAACCTTCAATCGCCATTGTCTATGTCACCTCAAATCTACTTGGGAATATTCTTTAACCCTTCCAGTTCAGGAGAGTCAAGTAGCTCCATGCGTTCTGTCTCGGCATGAGACAGCCCGACAGTGAGAGCCTTTTCCCGCAAAGCCTCAAGTTCTGACTTTGCGGTTGATGCGTCAGCCTTGCCTTTCGGCTGGCTGAAATCTCTCGCCTCCTCAATTACTTCTTCCGCTTCCTTCTGCGCGGCAGTCTTGTCCGCGCGTAGCTTGAGGATCGCATCTAACTTGATTCCTCGCGCTGACGCTACCATTTCGGCAGCCCGCTCCTCTGGAGTATACCCGGCCTCTACAAGTTTATCGTACTTACTGCTTTCTACCAGTTTGGTTACAGTATCCTCAATAAGCGCCCATTCCTCTTCTCCGAGTTCTGTGCGGAGCCTATTATATGTCTGCATTTCTTCCATTCTCGCTAACTTGGATTCAAGCGTAGCAATCTTTCCTTTTTCCTGCGCTACACCCTCGAAATATTTTTCCCTGTCCTCATCCGACATTGCGGCAAGAGCCTCGTCCCGCCTCTTAATGTCCTCTTCAATACGTTTCTTTTCTTTCTCAACCTGCTCGTTTTTAAGTAATATATCAGCTAACACGTCTTTTTTAGGTTCCGGTTCCGGCGGTGTTTCCTTTACCGGTTCACCTTCCGGTTTGCCTTCCCCTTCCGGTTTGGGCGGTTCTTTCTTTGGTTCTTCCTTTGGTTTTACCGGTTCCTGTTTCGGCGGTTCTTTCTTTACCGGTTCCGGCGGTATTGCTTCGCCGCCTTCATCAGCGCCCTCAACACCTTCTGTGATTAAATCCAGTTGCTCGTCAGGTGTCTGACCGGGTTTTTCAAACGGGGATGCCATCTTCTGCGCCTCCTCATCCGAATGTCCCATTGCCCGCAATTCGTCATACGACAGGTCTGCTACATTTGCCTCTGTAAACTTCTTTTTTGCCATGTCCTTGTCCTCCTGATTATATTTTGTTTATTCTTACTTTCCGTATAAACTCAAGCATGGTAAGTATTTCGCGCTGTCCCCTGATAATACCGCGTATTTCGTGCAGAGCCTCTGTCTTGTCGGTAAACAGCGCCAGCTCTTTGTAATAATCAATACTGTCCGCTAACCAGTCAATCAAAAACCCTGTTGTCTTGCAATTAATAAAAATACTCGCGTCCGTCATGTTACCCCGTATCAAATGCGCCATTTTCTCTTCCTGCTGCGATAACTTGCTGTCGTTTAGCCCTTTTTTGTTGCCAAACTCAGTACGCATTTTAACCGGCTGTTTCGTGGACGGTTCTTTTAACGCCCTGTTAATACTCATACTTTAGCCTCCTTTGACTCCCTTTGAGCCATTGCTTTTAACCATTCGGTAAAACTGCCTACTTTCTGTACGTCTGCCAGTATCTTGTCAGGCGTTGTCTGCGCCTGTTGCGCCATTTCCTGGATTAACTGCTGCCCTGTCATTCCCTTTGCCTGTGCCGCCGTTTCTATCTGCTGCTCAACTGTCATTGATTCGCCTTTCATACCCGCTTCCTCCGGGTCAACATATACCCCGTCAGGGAAATCAAACTTTGATACGGCGTGTTTAACCAGCATATTAACGTCAATCGGCGCGTTTGTTTCCGCAAGCGCCATTATGTTAGCTATGGTTTGAGTGGCTTTCTCAACGTTCTCAATAGCAATCATCCTGTCTTCAAGCCCGGTATCGCCTGTAAGCTCTATTACATAATCTATGTCCCTGTTCTTTAACTTCTCCAAAAACTTAGTTATCTTTGGTATATCCTCTTCGTCCGCACCTATGGTTTCGGCTACCTCGTCAGCCGTCATGTTATCCGCGATGTTCTCAACCCATACCTCAAGCATCCATTTAAGAAAGTTCTCGCGGTTGTAATTAATGTATGACTGATACTGCGCGTTGGCTAACTGCGCCGATATCCTCGACTCTGTCGCCGTCTTTGCCGATTTGGTGTCAATCTGGTCAAGGTTGCCGATGACCTGGTTCATATACCCGTCCATTACCTTTGTCATATTTATCCATTCAACCCCGGTACTGCCAAACTCCAGTTTTTCGAGTATTTCCCCCGCCTTAAACCTGAACAGTTTACCCGGCCAGAATATTTCTTCATTCTCATCAAACTGTTTGTTGGTCTTAAATGTCGGGATGGTGGTGATACGAGTAGAGTCTGCCGCTATATTCATCAGCGCGTCAATGTAGTCTATGTTATCACTCACCGCTTCAACTGTGCCGATACCTATAATCTCACGCGGTAACGGATACTTAATCAGCGGACGGAACGGTATCCTCCCGTATAAATTAGGTGTCCGGCGTATCATATGCCCTTTTTCCGTCATTGTTACCACTTCGTCAACCGTCCAGTATTCATATACCAGTATCCGGGACGGACGCTTGCTTTCATGCTGTAGGTCAATCCAGCCCAAAAGGTCTTTTACCTCGTTCGCGCGGTTGTATATCTTCGGGTTGTCCTGGATGTCCTTGATTTTTAAATAATATTTATGCGCCATCCAGCGTACATCGTCAATTGACGTTGCTTCCCAGTCATAAAGGACATCATACGGACTGCAACATTCAATCAGCGGTTGTGTTATGCGCTTACGTTTCTTTTTGGTTTTAACCTTGCCGTCTTCTGCCCTGACATCGGGTTTTACTTTCTCGCCTTTTAACCACGTAAACTTTTCCCAGCCTACCCCGAATACCAGTGAATCATTAACCCCTCCATGCAATCTGCTGAACAGCTTGACGTTGGGTATTTGACAATATATGGTCTTTTCAATGTATTTACAGCCTTCCTTTGCCTCATCGTCATTCTTGCGGCGCGGGGTCATGACAAAGAATTGGTTAGGTTGATACAACCCTTCAAGGTTACGCGGGCCTTCTTTGGTGACTATCCCGAACCCCAGGTTCATTGTCATCCTCGACTGCCATGCAGGCAAATCCTCGTCTACCTGCAGGATACCCATAAACCTGTCGTTTAAATAGCCCCACTTGGAATAAAACCATTGACCCATATAACCTTCGGCTTCGTTTACGTCCTTAGTGACTACCAGCTTAACGTCTTCGTCAGACCGCTGTCCTGTAGCCTTTAATTCGTTTTGGTTTTTCTGGTTCTGCTGATCTGAGTTGTCCGCCATTATCTACTCCTTTTTCAGCGTGCTTGTCAAACTTGGGTGGCCTGCCCTTCTTTTTTGCGGGAGAAGGTTCTTTTGCTCCCCTTTCCTCCGCTAACGCGAGAACCGCGTCTTCAAGGTTCTTTACCCTGCCCTCCATTTTTTTACCCTCAATCACAAGCTCGTTGATGACTTTTTTGTGCATGCGCAACACTGCGCCCAAATCGCTTCCCGTATACTTCAGCGTTGTAATGGCTGCCCCTTCTTTCATGGCCCGCATCTTCGCTCTCATTTCCTTCTCTGCCTTCGCGCTCGCAATCGCTTCCTTCTGCATTTCTGTCGGTCTGTTGCCTGTCAACGGTTTTTCGGTGTTCTTAAACATCCCGGCCATTTCCTGCCTCCTTGTCCTCCGGTTCTTCCGGTATTTGGATTTTAATCCTCTTCCGGACCCATTCAGCGCTCTGAACATGGATTCCGGTGATTTTATGCCGCTTGAAATCTTCATTCTCCCGTAACTTGCCCTCAACGATAACATACATCCCGTCTTTGTACCGTTTCGCTACATTCTCGGCTGCAGCACCGTAAAAACTGACCTTAATCTTCATGGTATAATACCGTCTGTCTTTAGCTGTGTTGGCGTGTACCAAAATAAAATTAAGCCTGTCCTGCCCTGTGTGGTCTTTGTCCTTTTTCATGTCGGTTATGTAGCCGCTTATGAAACAGATATTAAACCCGTTGATAATAGCCTCAAACTCTACCGTCTTACCCTGTTCTTCTGCTTCTTCGGTCATAGCTTCCATACCTTGTGTCAT
>CAZLME010000033.1:0-2240 GCA_964560595.1 uncultured Actinomycetota bacterium | reverse complement strand
TTGTGTCATACCCTGCCTCCTTGTTTTTTCATACCTGCCCGTGCCCGGCTGAACCTTGTCTTAAACATCCCTCCCCCTGTATCCGCAGGCGGTTTGTACTGTTTCCGTCTAACCGCAGGTGGTGTCCATTTCATAGGGTTATTCTCACCCATATATCTTAATGCGGCTCCGCCATGTGAGTAATCGTCATGTTTGGGTTTCTCTCCCTGTTTCCTCCTGCCGTCCTTGTCTGTTGGATAAGAATACCCTTCAAGGTTCTTTGCCGTTACCTTGCATTTCCTGTCCAAAAACAGTTTTAAGTTCTTAAACCGCGCGTCAATCTGTGTTATGCCATACTCAACATCACTCTTTTCCCGCGTCTCAACCGTTAACCCCCAGTCCTGATACTGTTTGCCGGGTGAAGTACCGCTTGTCTGCTCCCTGCTCCAGATAGCAGGGTCTCCTACCGCACGTATCTTGACAAGGCTTGTTATAACAATACTTTTTAAAATCGCCCGTTCCGCATCGGCTTTTTCCGACTCGCCCAGCACATCCCAGTATTTCAGCCCTTCCGGGTCAACTGCCCTGTATTCAGCTAATTTCTCGTAAATAAACCGGATATGTTCCTCTGGTGTCCGTAACCTTGCCTCATAATCGTCAATAATATATATCTCTGATTGATTGATTTGGTAAAATACTATGGATGTTGTATCGCTGTAGCCAGGGTCAATGGATAACTCAACAGGCAAGTTAGACCGAAAAAGCCCGTCTTTGACATGAGTGTCTTGCCGGAATGACGGCCATACCAGCGCTTCACTCGACCCTCCCGGTCTAAGATCTAACTCCCTTGCTATCTGGTCGCGTTTTAACCGCCTGCACTGTTCCCAGTACCATTCCTCGCTGTGATACTCCCACCAGTACATCTTATGCTTGCCTATACCGCTGTCTTCTTTCTCGTACAGCTCCAGTATTGCGGCAGTAGTCAGTTCCGGCGCGTTAAATATGATTTTAAGCCGTCTTTTTATGGCAAACGATACGGACGCGAAGAAACTATCCCAGTTCTCTATTGACTGGCCTTCGTCTATGTCCCCGCCTGTATATGCCCCTGACCTGCCGGACGTTTCCGTTGTGGACGTACCGTTGATAAAATTACCAGTTGCAGGGTTCTCAATATAACAATTCTGAAATATTAACTGCTGTCTTAAAAAATCAGGCAAACGCTCCCAAATGAAAAGTATCTTACCATGCGCAGACTCTATCGTGCCGTCATCTACCTTCTTTTCCTTTTCGCTTGCCGTAAACCATACGTACGAATACGGCTCCGCGAATAAAAGACTGTGCAACTTAAGCGCCGCGATTATCCAGGTAGCCAGTAACTGACGGGATTTCATCATCATATCCGTAGTAGGAGCGTTATAAAAATCTATCATCTTATGCACATGAGCTGATTCCGGGATTAACTGGGTCTTATCCTCCCCTTCGGGAGCGTCTACGTGGAGAGTATAACAATAATGAGTAAGGAAATAATAGGGTGAAATAGCACACTTGAAAAATTCTGTCTTTTCCGTTTCGGTAGGTTCGGACTCTTTTCTTCTATTTGGAGCCTCTTTTACCGCCCTTAACAATAGCGTCTCCTTTAAGTTTTTTTAGTTCTCCCATCGCCTTTCTATAAATCCCGGCGCACTGCTCCGCCTTTACGTTCACCTCCCCGCTTAACTTCGTTTCGTACCGCTCAATCCATTTGTCTTCATACTTTAGCCACAGCTCAATAGCCTTCGGATCAGGAGGCAGTTTATAAGTACACGTTTTATCTTTCTTCTCTTTCTCAATCATAACTCCTTGAGTCTTCTCAAAAAGAGCATCTCTTACTTTTAAAGACTTTCTTTTGTGTAACGAATTGTAACGCTCCGTTACCCTTTCCCAATGCCCTTGTTTTCTGCGCCAGTCATAGAGTGTTTTTCTCGCTACACCAACACTCTTTGCGAAATCTTCCATTGACCCCGGATAATTGTCTTTGTCCTCCACAAACTCATAAGGAACAGCCTCCCACTCTACAAATTTCAAATAACGCGTGTCTAACTTTCTCCTTGCGGATTTCTTTTTTTTCGGCATTGTTTACAGTCCTCCTGCTGGTTATATAATTATCCTGTCCTTCTTTAGTTAGATTATAGGTTATATATAGATAGAGTCAAATAGATTTTATACTCAAAATGATTATTAAGGCAGGACTTATTTAAATAACTTCATCTGGTTAGCCTCTT
>CAZLME010000032.1:0-13794 GCA_964560595.1 uncultured Actinomycetota bacterium | reverse complement strand
TTAAGCTAATCCCACTTCCTACCTTTGACAAAGATATATGATTGACAAAGATAGAGAAGTATTGCTATCCTATAAAGGAATCACAACCCAATCCATGAACCAGAAAATGTTAATATTCTCTTAGGGTAAATGTTATAAAATGATTCTATAGTCATTATTATAAAGGTAAATAAATAATTACAGAGGAGCGTAAAACGATGCCATTTATTAAACTTGAAGTAGGTAAGATTGACAAAGATAAAAAAGAAAAACTGATTAGTGAATTTACTAAAGTAGCTAGTGAAACGCTAGGCATTCCAGAAGATGCGTTTATTGTATTAATTAAAGAAAATGATACAGATAACTGGGGCCTCGGCGGGAAAGTACTTACCAAGGTAATGGCAGAAAGAGCTAACAAGAAATAATAGTTAAAACCCACTACCTAATTGTAGGCAGAGGATTTTATTATTCTCAAACATAGTTTAATAGTTTGTATTTTTAATAATTAAGTTTATATTTTTTGTTATTACAACCTTAAACACATCTTTTAAGCATTTTTAGCGTATAATCCAACAAAGAGGCTATAATTGTCACTCTTTTTTATAACTATATTTATCTGTAAAGATTCTGGTAAATTGAAAAGAAAATGATAATATTCAAATATGAAATATCTTATCCTGTTTTTAATTTTTAGTTTTTTTGGAGTCGGAGTCGAAGTATTTTTTTCTTCAATACATGACTATATCCGATATAAAGATGTTGCTTTTAAAGGTAGATCTTATCTATGGATGTTTCCTCTTTATGGCATTTGGGGAATAATAATTGGACCTTTGTTTAGTTTGATTGACTTTATCCCTTTTATAGTAAGGGGTCTTATTTATCTTGCAGTTATATTCATTGGAGAATTTTCTTATGGTTACATACTAAACCTTGCCATAAAAAAATGTCCATGGGAATATAAGGGAAGATGGACATTGCTTGGAATAGTAAATCTTTTATACCTACCTTTCTGGTTAGCGTTCGGCTACATTTCGGAGCTTATATATAGAGGGTTTATTTCAATAACTATTTATTAATATAAAAATATAAATTATTTTAGATATTAATTTTATTACAACCTTAAACACATCTTTTAAGAATTTTTAGTTTATAACTCGGCTTACAGGCTAACTCCAACTTATTTTTATCTTATAAGCCGGCTCGAATAACTTATGGACATTATTTATCTTTGGTAATTAAGGATATCTTTCAAGTAACTTAATCCCTTTATAATATAGTCCGAAATTTCGTAGCTTAGAGGGAGCCAATCTTAATAAATTTATAAATTAAATATTATTCCTGTCTACTTTCAAAATCAGCTGCTACCTGCAACCCCTTTGCTACTTCGGGGATTATTCCTTTTTTTATGTATACCGGCCGTACTATTATTCTTAAACTTGGGAGTCTTAATATAAGGATAGCTCCACAAATAAAACTTATTATTCCGCTTATCATGATTGCCAATGGACCACCAATCCTATCGGCAATTGCTCCTGATGCAAGGCTTCCAAATGGTGCCATGCCCATAAAAGCCATTGTAAAAAAACTCATTACCCTACCGCGTTTATCATCATCAGTAATTGTCTGCAGTATTGTATTACTGGTAGCAATTATTGCTATGAAACCAAATCCTGCAAAAAGTAGTATGATCATTGATAGTATAAAATTTTTTGAGAAGGCAAAAATTATTATTGTAATACCAAACAATAATGCTGATAGAGCCATGATTCTTCCAAGTCCCAGCACACTTTTTCGCGAAGCAAGGTATATCCCGCCAATGAGAGCGCCTACACCTGTAGAAGCCATTAAAAATCCCAGTGTATCTGAACCTCCCTTGAGTATATCCTTTGCGAACACAGGCATTAAAACTGTGTACTGCATTATAGCAAAGCTAAGAACTGCCAGTAAGATAAGTATATCCCTGATAGGTGGAAAACTAAAAGAATACTTAAATCCCTCTTTTAATTCTGTAAAAATATGTCTATGGATAGTTGTAGGTTCTGCTCTTTTAACTCTCATAAACAGAAGGGCAATTATTACCGCAATAAAGGTCACCCCGTTTATCATAAAACAGATCCCTTCGCCAAATTTTGCAACTATAATACCCGCAACGGCAGGACCAATCAATCTTGTCATGTTTACCAGTGAAGAATTTAATGCAATGGCATTGCTAAGGTCTTTTCTATCTTCGATCATTTCAATAATGAATGCCTGTCTTACCGGCATATCAAAAGCGTTTGTCAGGCCAAGGACTATACTTAGAAGCATGATATGCCATATTTGGATACTTCCGGATAGTGTTAATATTGCAAGAGTGAAAGCCTGCAGCATCGCAATAGTTTGAGTAAAAATCAGTATTTTGTGTTTATTCCACCTGTCAACATATACACCTGCAAAAGGTGCAAAGAAAAAACTTGGTACCTGGCTTAAAAATGTGACAAGTCCGAGCATGAATGCGGCATTAGTCAGATGATATACCAGCCAGCTCATTGCTACTGTCTGCATCCATGTACCACTCAATGAAACCAGCTGTCCTGAAAAGAAAAGCCTGTAATTTCTATGGCTAAATGATCGTAATATGGCTCTTAAATTGGAATTTAAATTAACTTGTTTGTTTTTTGGTAACATGTAAAATATTTTAATTAAGAATCAGCTAATGTTTTTTATAAGATTAAATAATATCACATAGATTTGTTGCTACCAATTAAAAACTGACTGCAATTGTAATTTTACTTTTTTATAAGAATCCAAACAAAATAATAATTGACTATTTATATGCTTTCTATAATAATTCTCATTAAAAATTCAATCATTATAAGAGAGTGGATTATGAAAAAAGAATCTGTTAATAATGAAAGTATAGTATTCCTTGCTGAAATAAAAAAAGATTCAAATAAAAGTCTCATTGAAAGACTAGCTAAAATGATTGATAGATCTGAGTTCTTTAGAAATATTAAAAGCAATGACAGAGTAGCGATAAAAACGCATTTTGGGGAAAGAGGCGGATATGCTTATATAAGAACACCTTTCATCGGTAAAATTGTATCGAAGGTAAAAGAATATGGTGGTATGCCATTTGTGACTGATACGAATACTCTTTATTCCCATAAAAGACATAATGCAATAGATCATTTAGAAACTGCTGCAATTAATGGTTTTACACCTGAAACTGTTGGAGCACCTATTATCATAGCTGATGGGCTGATTGGAAAAGATCAGGTGACCATAAAAATAAAGGGTAATCATTTTAATGAGATCTACATTGCGAGCGCTGTCTTCCATTCTGATTTTATAATAGTTACGACTCACTTTACCGGCCATCCATTAGGATGTTTTGGAGGATCTATAAAGAATCTGGCTATGGGATGTGCCTCTATTAAAGGAAAGTTTCTGCAACACTCAGAATATCTTCCAAAAGTAAATGAAGACATGTGCAAATTATGCGGAACTTGTATTGAAAATTGCGGTTATGACGCTATTAAAAAAGGTAAAAATAGTATTTATTTTATTGCTGAAAATTGTGTTGGGTGTGGCGAATGCATAAGTGTCTGCAAGTATGGGGCTATTTCTCCTAAATATCCAAATGAAGCTAAAAAACTACAAGAGAAAATGGTCGAATATGCAATGGGAATAAAAAATCAAAAAAAAGAAAAGATTATTTATATAAATTTTTTAATTGACATTTCACCTGGATGTGATTGTTGCAGCTTCTCCAATGCTCCTATTGTGCCTGATGTGGGAGTTCTTATCTCTGATGATCCAATTGCTATTGATAAAGCTTCAATAGACCTTATTAATGATGCTCCCTATAATCCATTATGGTTTGCTGCTGATAAATTCAAGGATCAAGATAAATTTAAAGCAATTTATAAAGATGTTGAGTGGGATTGGCAGTTAAATTATGGCCAGCAAATGGGAATTGGAAATAAGAAATACAAGATAGTTAAGGTATAGTTTCTATAGACCCACTCCGGAATGCATTATTAAACAGGGGATCAGCGATTTTTCAATTTATTTTATCTATTTAGTGTAAGAATTATTAAGCTCTATTTCTGCTTGGTCGTTTTTACTATTAACCTGAATAATAATTATACCCCTGTTGCTATTTGACCCGCATGGCCTTACAATATGTCCTGTCGTAGAGGTGACATATTATGAATATGGAAGAAAAAATCAAACAGGTAATTGAAAATACGGAGGTTATAAAACCGCCGGAGAAACTCCTGGCCTCATTTGATTCCACTACTATCCATTATTACATGCTTACTGTCCCCATGTATCTTGAGTTTGAAGGAAAAAGTCCCGGAACCGAGACAATTATAAGGGAAGGCAGGATAACCTGGCAGAAGCCGAAAGTTATTACTCCTTCCTATATGCTGAGGGTGGAGGGATTCAGCGGGGAAGCAAGAAAGGCCTTTGAGATGCTGGCAGAAGAAGATGCCGACCTCGCCATGATTCTGTACGGGTTAAGACTCAGCAGGGATTTTGAGAAAATGGATATAGTATCAAATTCATTGAGTTCGGTGGCAAAAAATATATCAAATGATATTGAGAAGAAAAAAGATCCTTATAGTGCGATTATTAAAGGAGTGGATGAATTCTGGGATGTCTCGCTTTCAAAGTTTATTCAGGAAATCGTAAATAAAAGTGCTTACTATTCACAACTTCCGGACTTGCTCAGAAACAGCATAGTAAGGTTTGGCAATGGTGGATTTCCTGTAATCAACAGAGATAGAATGGGATACCCCGTTATAGCCAGAAATGAGATAGAAATCCTTTTTAAATTATTCAAAAAAGGGGAAATCGAACCACTGGACCTGAAGCTGGAACTGGACAGGTGGGGGATGTTTGAGCAGTACCAGGACCGGTTTTTCAAATACTTTAAAAAAGGATCCGGAAGAAGATAGATACAGGCGTTATGATACTACAAGCATTTCATCCGGTTCCAGCAGAGATATTCCTGCATCGCTTCCCACAATTTCAACTTTTATTATCTTCCGGGGTTTCTTCAGGTCAATTTTTTCGCGGTCCACCACATCGGTAAGCTTTATTATGAGTTCCTTAAAATCCAGCTTGTCGTAATATCTTTTTTCCAGATCCATCATCCATTTCTCATCTTTTTTAATTTTGGGTACAAGCGATTTTACCGCTTTCTGCATATCGGGTATTTTAGATTTTACCCATTTGTCTATCGGGATATAACGGTAGGTTTTACCGAATAAGTCCCTGTCCTTTTTTGATATCGCTTTTAGCTTTTTTACAACTTCCTTCGGTTTTGAAACATCAAGAAGAAAGATACCGCCGTATTTTGATTTTAAGAATTTTGGTTTTACCTTTATTTCTTTAAACAGGTTTTCAACTATCTCCCTGCTACTTTCAAGATGGGCCGGATCGTAGGTTATTAGAAGTTTTACATCCATCGCAAGTCCTCCTTTTTAAAGATTACCTGCTAATTATAACATATTAAATGATAAGATTTATAAAAAGCCGGAGTTATTCTATAATATCAGACAGGTTAAATTTTAATTATAAGAGGGGAACAGCTTATTGTTATACAGACAGTCTCTTGAAAACAGGGTAATTGAGGTAAGAGGGGACAATTTTAAATCCAGCAAGCTCATCTCTGAATTTATGCCTTTTATTGCAAGCGTGGCCCAGAAAAGGGCTGGAAGATTCCTTGAATTTGGAGTGGATGAGGAACTTTCAACCGGCCTGTCCGCTTTTAAAGAGGCAATGGATTCTTACGATATAAAAAGGGGCAAGTTTTTAAGTTTCGCACGGCTAGTAATAAACATGCGCCTGATTGATTTTTACCGCAAGCAGAGCAAGCAGAAAACTTTCAGCATGAATAGCGGCAATCCTCCTACTGCTGGTTTTACAGACTCCGCCGCCGGGTCTATTACTCAGTATGAAATTGACGAAGAAAAAGAAAAAAGAATACTGGAAATAATAGAATACAGGACAGAGCTTGAAAAATGGGGTATAAACTTTGAAGAACTGGCAGAGATATCTCCAAGGAGCGGGAGTCTGAGAGAAGAGTATAAAGAAGTGGCCAGGACTATTGTTAGAAATAACGGTATATTAAAAACTTTGCTGGAAACAAAAAGGCTCCCTTTAAAAGAAATCGGGGATATTATGTGGGTACACCGCAAAAAACTGGAACGGGGACGAATATATATAATAGCTATGGTTCTGGCGATATTAAACAACCTTAGCTATGTAGATATCAGCAGAGGTGATAAGAGATGAAAGCGGTAATAATAGAAATAGGAAAAGACTATTGTATAGTTATAACTGGGGATGGACAATTCCTGAAGCAAAGGATGCCCCACGGAATATTTGAGATTGGTGATGAAATTGTGGTAAGCGAAGAGTATACCTTTAAACCGGCTATGATAAATGTAAAAATGTCCCGGGCCAGGAGTTTTGCTGTTGCAGCTTCGGTGATAATAATAGTGGCTATTGGCTCTATTTTTGGCGTCCAGTATTTAAGAAATTATTATTCAAGAGAGATTACCGGTGAAGATAAAGTTGCAGAAGAAAAACTGATTATTGTACCGGTACCGTCTCAAGAAACCTATATGGAAGAAGAGGGGGACAGTGTGGGGGAATCTGCTCTGGGCATGGCTGTAGAGGAAAAAGAAGCTATTACTTTTAAAAATACATACTCTCTTGAAGAGAAGACGGAAATTGAAGAGGACATTAAAGAAATTATGCGCTTTTCATATAGAATTGTAGATAACACCCAATTAAAAATTCAATTAAGAAATATAGGGAGTACATTGAGTTTCGAGGGGACTTTTAAACTGGTTATACTTTTTTCAGATGGTAAAGAATCCAGAACAGATGTTATTTTGCTTGATGACTTTGGGCCGGGTAAGATTGAGGAGCATCCGACGTTGTTTCTAAAATCTGGAGAAACAAAATTAAGATTAGAAGTAACCGGAAACGCTTATTAATTTTTTTAATTCTTATTTAGCCTATGTTTTTTTATTACCTTAATTGTCCAATAGTATTTATCGAATATATATGACAGAATTATTAAAGTAAATAATCATTGCAAAAGGGTGTCTATATGAAAAAGAGTAAATTAGTTTTAATTCTGGCTTCTTTAGCTGCTATTATGATTTTATCCTGTTCAGCGTTGTTCACGCAGTGTTCAGAAAATGCATCCACAGGGAAAATTTCAGCCGAGCAGTCGGATGAAATTGCAGCTTCTGTGGATAAAAGCCTTACCAATGCAAATACAAAATTTGGGTTTAATATCTTTAAGAAACTCGTCTCAGAAGATAAAGACAAGAATATTTTTATATCTCCTCTCTCAATACTAATGGCTCTGGCCATGACTTATAATGGAGCAGTGGGAGAAACCAGTCTGGCAATGGCGGAAGCTTTAGAGTTTGGGGGCTTTGACCTTGAGGAATTAAATCAGGGTTTTAAAGATCTCATGGTAAGTATCAAAAACGCCGACAGTGATATAGAAATGGAGATTGCAAATTCTATCTGGTACAGGCTGGGCTTTAATACAAGAGAGGATTTTATTGAAAGGAATAAAAAATATTTTAATTCTGAAGTTAATGAAATTGATTTTTCTGCTCCGGATGCTCCTGACACAATAAACAAATGGATAGAAGAAGCGACAAAAGGAAAGATTGACAAGATGATTAATGAAATTCCTCCTGATGTTGTAATGTACCTGATAAATGCTATTTATTTTAAGGGGAATTGGACTTATCCGTTTGATGAGAATATGACAGATGATGACGATTTCTATCTTCCAGATGGAACTGTTAAAAAAGTTCCGATGATGTCCCTTGAGGAAAATTTTGCCTATTATAAAGGGGATGACTTTTCAGGAATAAAGCTTCCTTACGGACAGGAAAAGATGGCCATGTATATAATTCTTCCGGACGAGGGTGTAAATGTCGATACTGTAATTGAATCGCTTGATGCGGAAAAATGGAGCAGAATAAAGGATTCATTTTACGGAAGTCAGGTTTCTCTAATTATGCCCAGGTATAAGGTAGAGTATGGAATAAAGCTTTTAAATGATGTACTTACCGAATCAGGTATGGGGATAGCTTTCAGCCCGGAAGCTGATTTCAGTGGTATTAGCCCTGATGATATATATATTTCAGAAGTGCTTCATAAGGCAGTGATTGAGGTTAATGAGAAGGGAAGCGAGGCAGCTGCTGCTACGGTAGTAGTAATGGTTGAATCAGCAATGCCCATAGAAGAGATAATAAATTTTGTGGTAAACAGGCCCTTCTTCTTTGTAATTGCTGATGGCAGAACAGGGAGTATCTTATTTATGGGAAAAGTTGTAGAACCTTAGATTTTATTTTGAAGAAAAAATAATCTGTGGACAAATAGTAAATATATTATATAATATGCTGGTAATACTTAAGAGGTTTTACATTTTAAAATTGAGTGGTAGGGATTTTTATTAGAAGTAAATAAATAAAAAAGAAGTAAATCTTCTTATCAATGTCTTCTTATTTCATTTATTCCATGTTTTAAATAATGTAATTTCTACTACTCTTTTATATATAAAAAAGACAACTTAAGGAAAGGGTATTTTTAAGTGAACAAAAGAATGTATGTAGGAAATCTGGACTACGGTACAACAGATAAAGAACTCGAAGAGCTATTTGCTCAGGAAGGTACTGTCACTTACTCAAAAGTTATTACCAGAATGGATGGGAAATCGAGAGGTTTTGGATTTGTTGAGATGGAAAGTGAAGAACAGGCTAAAGCTGCTGTAGAAAAATTTAACAAGAGTGAATTCAAGGGAAGAACTTTAATAGTTAACGAAGCCAGAACTCAAAATAGAGACAATCCTAATTCGAGGGAACGTGGTTACGGATATAATAGGGAAAGTGGCAAGGGTGACTTAAACTACAAGCTGAGACAATTAAGAAAAAACATTGGATAATTTTTTTAAGTTTATACTTGTTTTTTTACATGTAATCCCCTATAGTATCTCATGAACAGAGTACAAGATTAAATATTAATACCTTTAAAATAGTCCGGAGAGACTAAAAAGGAATGAAAAAGATAAACATATTTGAAAAAAATTCTAATATAAAGAATTTCTTGACCTTCTTACTTATTTGGTAAGAAGGTTTTTTTATGGGGAGAAAAACTATGATAGAAAAGGCATGTGTATTAAGTGGAAATGATATAAACAGAATAATCAGAAGAATCTCGCATGAAATTCTGGAAAGAAACAGGGGTGCGGAAAGTCTTGTTTTTATCGGGCTTCAAAAAAGAGGAGTACCGCTTGCAAAAAGGATAGCAGAAAACATTGAAAAATTTGAAGGAATCAAAATTAAGACAGGTAAGCTGGATATTACTTTTTATAGAGATGATATCGGACAGAATGTAAAACCAACTGCCCAGATAACTGATATTTCCTTTGAAATAGAGAATATGAATGTAATTCTTGTTGATGATGTTCTGTATACTGGCAGAACAATTAGAGCTGCGATGGATGCTTTAATCGATTTTGGAAGGCCAAAATCAATACAGCTCGTGGTTTTAGTTGACAGGGGACACAGGGAGCTTCCTATAAGAGCGGATTATGTGGGGAAAAATCTCCCCACCTCACGTGATGAATCTGTCGAGGTCAAATTAGTGGAAACTGACGGTGAGGATAGTGTCATGGTTATAGAAAAGGAATAATTATGCTGAGAAAAAAAAGTATAATAGATATAGACAGTCTGAGCATGGAAGATATAGGATTAATACTTTCAAATGCAGATTCTTTTCTTGAAATATCGGGAAGGGATGTAAAAAAAGTCCCGACCTTGAGGGGTAAAACAATAGTTAATTTATTTTTTGAACCGAGCACAAGGACAAAAACCTCATTTGAGATTGCCGCTAAAAGACTCAGTGCGGATATAATTAATTTTTCTTCTTCAACAAGCAGCGTTAAAAAGGGTGAATCCGTAATTGATACTTTAAAGACTATACTCTCGATGAAAGTTGACCTGATTATCATAAGACACAGTGACAGCGGGACAGTTAAAATGGTAGACCGTTTTGTAAACATACCGGTAATAAATGCCGGTGATGGGAAATACCAGCATCCAACCCAGGCTTTGCTGGATTTATATACAATAAAAAAAAGATTTGGAAAGTTCAAAGGGCTTAAAGCGGCAATTATCGGTGATTTTATAAACAGCAGAGTTGCAAAGTCTGATATAAGTTTATTGGAAAAAATGGGTGTCAATGTAACTATAGTCTCGCCGACTATGCTGCTTCCCGAAGATTTTTCAGGAATGAATGTAAAACACTGCATAGACGATGTTATAGAAGAATCTGATATTATTTATGTTCTTAGAATGCAGCTTGAAAGGCATGATAGGAAGTTTTACCCATCTACAATGGAATATAACCGGTTTTTAAGTTTGAATATGGATAGACTTTTAAAAATGAAATCAGGTTCCATTGTTATGCATCCGGGGCCGGTAAATAGGGGGGTTGAAATTACCGATGAAGTTATGGACATAGGAGGCGAGTTAGGAAAAAAAATCGCAATTGAACAGCAGGTAACTTATGGAGTGGCTATAAGAATGGCAATACTTTATTTAATATTGGGCTAAATATATACAAAATTAAAAAATATTATGATCATTATGGGAAATGATAAGAAAAAAAATGTGCTTCTAAAATCAGGTAAAATAATTGATCCCGTGCAGGGTAGGGAATTTGTTTCCGATATTTATATTAAAGATGGCATTGTATCTGAAATAAAAGAAAAAATTGAGATAAAAGAAGGTAGTACAGTTGAAATCAATGCTGAAGGCTGCGTAGTCTCACCAGGATTTGTGGATATGCACACTCATCTCAGGGAACCAGGTTTTGAAGATGAGGAGACAATTGAGTCAGGGGCACAGGCCGCTGTTAGGGGAGGAATAACTACGGTTGCCTGTATGCCAAATACCAGACCAGTTATAGACAGCCAGTCCCTGGTGCGCTACATTTTAGAAAAATCGAGAGAGTCAGCATGCAATGTCCTGCCGGTTGCCGCTATGACTGAGGGACTTAACGGCAAGGCTATTACTGAAATGGGGCTCTTGACTGAAGCGGGAGCCGTTGCTTTTTCCGATGACGGAAAGGGCATAAAAGACAGCAAACTCATGTATGAAATTATGAGGTATTCCACACAGCTTGGCGCACTTCTGATATTACACGAAGAGGATGATTTCATATCGAAAAGCGGGCTTGTCCATGAAGGGCATTATTCAACAATACTGGGGTTGGATGGTATATCCGGCCTGAGTGATGATTTGATGATAGCAAGGGACATAATGCTTGCGGTAAGAAGCAAAGCCAGGATCCACATAACTCACCTGAGTACAAAAAGCGGCCTTGAAATGATCAAAAAAGCAAAGGAAGAAGGAGTAAATATAACCTGCGATGTGGCTCCCCATCATCTGTTCTTTAATGACAGCTGTCTTACATCCTTTAATACCAACTTTAAGGTTAAACCGCCTATAAGGAGCGAGGAAGATAGGTTGGCCCTGATCGAGGGTGTAAAAAAGGGGGTAATAGATGCTGTGGCAAGCGACCATGCTCCCCATCTGGATACCGAAAAAAATACCACTTTTAAGCTTGCAAGCTTTGGGACTATAGGACTGGAAACATTGTTCAGCGCTGTTTTTAGTAAATTATGTATTGAAGAAAAAATGAGCCTTCCTAAATTAATAGGTTTTATAACAACTTCACCTGCAGGAATCCTGGGTATCAATGCAGGTAAAATTGAAGTTGGAAAAGTTGCCAATATTACAGTTATAGATACCAAAGCTGAAGAAGAGATAAAAAAAGAAAGTTTTATTTCAAAAAGTAAAAATAGCGCCTTTATCGGGCAAAAATTAAAAGGGAAAATAATCTGCACTATTAGCAAAGGTGAACTTGTTTATAGGAGTGAGTAATCTTGAGAGCAATACTTATGCTTGAAGACGGGAAAGTATTTGAAGGCAGAAATTTCGGATGTTCAGGAGAAGTGCTTGGAGAGGTAGTTTTTAATACTTCTATGACTGGCTATCAGGAAATTCTAACTGATCCTTCTTATTATGAGCAAATTGTTGCTATGACCTATACTCAAATAGGAAACTATGGAATAAACAGTAAAGACATTGAATCAGATAGAGTAAAGGTTAAAGGTTTTATAGTGAGGGAGTATCAGGAAAATTATAGCAACTGGCGAGCCGAAGAAAGTCTGGGTGATTATCTTGGTAAAAACCATATCATTGGGATTTCAGAGATAGATACAAGAGAACTTACCAGACATATAAGGGAACGCGGAGCAATGAAAGGTATAATTTCTACATCTGATTTTAATAAGAATAGTTTGTTTGAGAAGCTTGATAATTTTCCGGATATGGCAGGGAGAAATCTTGTTGATTTTGTTACCTGCATGAAACCCTATACTTTCAATCCGCGTAGTAAGAACTGTAAATATAACGTAGCTGTTTATGATTTCGGAGTGAAATTAAACATTCTAAGGTGTCTGTCTGATGCAGGATTCAGGGTAAAAGTTGTTCCTGCTTTTACCAGCCCCGAAGAGATACTTGTAACAAATATTGATAGCATTCTTTTGTCTAATGGGCCTGGAGATCCAGCAGCAGTAGATTATGCTATCTCAAATATAAAGAAGCTGATTCGTAAGAAACCTATATTTGGAATCTGTCTGGGCCATCAGCTTTTAGCCCTTGCTTTGGGAGCAAGTACTTATAAACTAAAATTTGGACATCACAGTGCAAATCATCCAGTTATAAACCTGGATACAGGTGAAGTTGAGATAACAACTCAGAACCATGGGTTTTCAGTAGATATAGATTCGCTTAAAAATATTAGGGATACAAGTTATAAAGTAACTCATATAAATTTGAACGACGGTACTATAGAAGGAATTGAATATCCGGAAATAAGTGCTCTTACAGTACAGCACCACCCCGAAGCAGGACCGGGTCCTCATGATGCCAGATATATATTCAAGAGATTTGCGGATATAATTGATAGTTTTAGTTAGAACGGAAAACTGATGCCTAAAAGAAAAGATATAGCAAGAATAATGATAATAGGATCAGGTCCTATAGTTATAGGACAAGCCTGCGAATTTGATTATTCTGGAACACAGGGATGTAAGGTACTAAAGGACGAAGGGTATAAAGTAATTCTCGTAAATAGTAATCCAGCTACAATTATGACTGATCCGGAATTTGCGGATAGAACTTACATTGAACCACTCAATCTTGAATTTGTGGAAAAAATTATAAAAAAGGAAAGGCCCGATGCCATTCTACCCACTTTGGGAGGACAAACAGGATTAAATATTGCAGTTATTCTTGCAAGGGAAAATATTCTGTCAAAATACGGAGTGGAACTTATTGGTGCAAATATAGAGGCTATAAATAAAGCTGAAGACAGAGAAAAATTTAAAGAAGCTATGTCTAATATAGGTCTTTATGTTCCTCCCAGTGGCTATGCACATGATTTGACTGAAGCACTAGAATTTAGCTGTAAATTGAAATTCCCTTTAGTGGTAAGACCCAGTTTTACCCTTGGTGGCTTGGGAGGTGGTGTAGCATTCAATAAGGAAGAATTTACTGATATTGTAACTAGAGGATTGGATCTTTCTCCTATATCGGAAGTCTTAGTGGAAAAATCGGTAGCAGGCTGGAAGGAATACGAGCTCGAAGTTATGAGAGATAAAAATGATAATGTAGTCATTGTATGTTCAATTGAAAATTTTGATCCTATGGGAGT
>CAZLME010000031.1:0-14152 GCA_964560595.1 uncultured Actinomycetota bacterium | reverse complement strand
ATTTTCTCCGAGAATATATCTTCTGATACTTCAACCCATAATTCTAAAGTATCCAGATAATTTTTTCTGTCTACAACAATTAAGTAATGGGGTTCGATTTCCTTGACTTTCATGAGCACTTCTTCTATCTGTGAAGGGAATATGTTGACTCCCCTAATAATCAACATATCATCAGTCCTGCCCACGGGCTTTGCCATCCTTGCATGCGTCCTGCCGCATTCACATTTACCGGTATGGATAAATGATAGGTCTCTGGTTCTGTATCTGATTATAGGGAGCGCTTCTTTAGTAAGCGAAGTAAAGACCATTTCACCACTTTTACCCGGCGGAAGCTGTTTTCCCGTATCCGGGTCTATAATTTCAACTAAAAAATGGTCTTCGGCCACGTGCATCCCCTTTTTATAAGTACATTCACATGAAACACCGGGACCAATTATTTCACTGAGGCCATAAATATCCATAGCTTCAATATGAAGCCTTTGTTCAATCTCATTTCTCATTTCCTCTGTCCAGGGCTCAGCTCCCAGTATTCCTATAGCCAGCGGTAACTTTTCAAAATCAACACCTAACTCTTTTCCGACCTCAGCTAAATAAAGGGCATAGGAAGGGGTACAGCATATTACCGTTGAACCGTAATCATACATTATTTTAAGCTGTCTCTCTGTATTCCCACCTGACACCGGGATTACCATTGCACCCAGGAGTTCACCGCCATAATGAAGACCAAGCCCCCCGGTAAATAAACCATATCCGTAACTATTCTGGATAATATCACCCTCCCTTACTCCTGCTCCATACAAATCTCTGGCAATTAAGTTGGCCCACATAGAAATATCATTTCTTGTATAACCTACCACAATAGGATTGCCTGTAGTCCCGGAAGATGAATGAATCCTTACCACTTCATTCATCTTCCGTGCAAAAAGTCCAAAAGGGTAATTTTTACGGAGATCATCTTTTGTGGTAAAAGGTATTTTTACCACATCATCAAGACTATTAAAATTATAAGGATCTATTCCGGCATCATCCATGCTTTTCTTATAAAAACCTACATTTTCATAGGCATTTATTAAAGTTTTTTTAAGTCTTTCAAGCTGAAGCCTTTCCAGTTTATCTCTGGAAAGAGTTTCAACTTCTTCTTCCCAGTAAATACCATTCATAATATGATCTCCTTTCCATAAAAAGCCCAATTAATAGCCAATCAGCTAAAACATTTATCTATTATCTCTTGTTTAACCGGTCTGGTGAATAAAGTTACAATTATAGTAACAATAAATGCAAGCGGGAAAGCAATAAGTATTGGGTGAATCGCATTCCATGGATACCCGAGTAAACTTTCTTTTCCGAACAAGGCATTCACAACCAATAAAACTTTAGCAGTTTCTGAATGCACAAAGAACATCCAGAATATGCTGGCTACGAGTCCTACTACCATTCCGCTGATTGCAGCAGCCTTGGAAGTCCTCTTCCAGTAAAGTCCCAGTACATACATAGGTAAAAATACTGCGGCACATACACCGAAGAAAAGTGCCGTACCCAGTGCAATAATACTTATAGGCAGATAATAGCCCAGAAGTACACTTAAAATAATCCCAATAATTACCCCTATTTTTGTTATCAGCAAACCTTTACCGGATCCTGTTTTTTCATCTCTTTCAGATACTGCGGTTCCTACCCTAAGCATGTCTCTTGAGAAAGCGGTACCCAGAGCATGAAATTGAGAACTTATTGTAGACATTGCAGCCGCAAGAAGAGTAAGCATAAATATATACACAAACCAGGAAGGCATTGCCATATTAATGTAGGTAGGAATTATTAAATCAGTGTTACCGCCTGCCTCTGCTATAGCAATATTACCTGTGTTATTAAAGAAATAAACATTTGTAAGCGCTCCTACCACAAATGCAACACCGGTCATAGCCAGAATAAAAATACCTCCGATTAAAACTGCCCTGTTTAACTCTTTATTACTCTTAACGGTCATAAATCTTACTACAAGTTGAGGTTGTGCCAGTACACCAATACCAACACCTAAGATTATGGTTGAGACCAATTTCCACCATATCGGTGAACCCATAGCAGGCATTGTAGTCCACCCCAGGTGCCCGCCTGCTGTAAGACTTTCAGGGACTTTTGAAGCAAGATCTGTCAGTGCCTGATGAGCAGGTACAATACCGCCGAGAGCTTTATAAGTCAGTACCATTAAGACGGCCATACCTATAAACATAATAGTGCCCTGCAGGGCATCAGTATACATAACTCCTTTAAGCCCACCTGCAATTACATAGGCAGCAATTATTATGGAGAATATTGCCAGTGCCAGTACAAAATTAATATTTAATGTACTCTCAATAAATCTTGCGGCACCTATCAATACGACCCCGGTGTAAATAGGCATAAAAGCAAATATTACAACGCCTCCAAGAACCTGTATGAATTTTGAGTCATACCTTCTGCCCAGAAATTCCGGAAAAGTATGCGCTTCCAGTTTTACTCCCATCTGCCTGGTTCTTTTACCAAAAAATATAAAGGCTATAGCTATACCCACAGCAATATTTAAAAAAGTAAGCCATAGAAGTCCCATTCCAAGAACCCCTGCCGCTCCGCCAAATCCTACAATAGCAGAAGTGGAGATAAAAGTTGCACCATAAGAAAGTGCCATAACATAGGGATGAATATCTCTGCCTGCAACCATGAAGTCACGGGTAGTTTTGGTACGCCTGAAACCAAGATAACCCAGGAAGCCTATAACCAACAGATAAATAACTACAATTATGCTGAATAATGGAACGTTCACTTAATTCTCCTTTCTATAATTCATAAACTTTTCCTCACACTAACTATTTGTCTTTATTCCACATTACTAACCCATAGACAATGCAAAATACGCTGCTTAATATTGTCATCAAATACGCCAATAATGCAGATACGCCAGCAAAGCCTAACATATGCCCTCCTTTCAATTTTAATTTCTAAATTTAAAAACTAAAAAAATACTTTTCCTGATAGAAACTTCCTCTATTCAGTAAATTACCCGCAAAGTTTTATGTTATTTTCGCGTAATACTTCTTCGGTTGCTGCTATATCGGCTACATTGAGGACTATTTTTGTTCCCGCAATTACATATATGTAATCTATATTTATGCCTTCACTGGCAAGAACATCAAGAATCCTATATAGCTCACCTGGCCTGTCTTCAACTTCCACACATATAACATCTGCAAGATGGGTCGTAAAACCGGCTTCTTTTAATGCCTGACTTCCCATTTCCGTATCAGAAACCACCAGTCTTAATATCCCATAATCTCTTGCCTCGGTTGTAGAAAATCCCTGTAGATTTATATTTCTTTCCTTTAAAATCCTTGTTACCTCTGCCAGCCTTCCTGTCTGGTTTTCAAGAAAAACAGTAAGTTGTTTTATGGGCATTTCTCTTACCCCCTTCTAATTTAATTTATAAATTTATTGTTTTTTTTGTCGTTTATTATCTTTCTGCCTTCTTTAAAAGCTTTTAAATTTATTTCAACCGCATTCCGGGGTGCATTTTCTCTGATTGATTTAATCCATGAGTCTTCTTTGATGGGAATAAAATTAGATAGACTTCCCAGGAGTACCGTATTTGATACTCTCATTTCATTTAAATTCTTTGCTATTTCAGTCGCTCTTATAAACATATAATTTGAAGTATGGCCTGCCACTCTTGAAATTATATCTTCCGGATATTCCATGCCTTTTAAATACATTGAAACTGGATATATCTCAAAATCATTTATAATGATAAACCCTCCTGCATCCAGCCTACTGATATATCTTAGCGCTTCAAGTTTCTCCAGGGATACAATAATATCAGCATGACCAGCAACCGGAGAGTGGACTTTTTTCCCTATTCTTACACTGCCTACAACACTCCCGCCTCTTTGAGCCATCCCGTGAACCTCTGAAACCTTTACATCCAGGCCATCAAGCAAAGCAGCTTCAGCAACAATAGCAGTGATAAGCATTATTCCCTGACCTCCCACTCCTGTGAACAAGACTGACAATACATGGCCATTTTTTAAAAGTTTTTTCCACTTTTTCAAAAAATCTTCCGGTTCTGCTCTATTAGGTTTATTTTCCCTGCAACTATTATTACTATTGTCGTTTTTCATGTAAAAATGTTTTATTTTTTTTTAAATATAAGTTTAATAAAAAAAATCTATTTATTATCTCCTGTTTTATTATTCCTTAATCTAATAGCATTTTTCCTGCAAATATTTAAACATACCATACAGCTGCTGCACATCATTGTGTTAATAGAATATTTATTGTCCTTAAATTCAATAGCGGGGCATCCGAATCTCAAACAAAGGCCACAACTTTCACATTTGTCTTCATCTATATAAATATCAACCCCGGCCCTATTTTTTTCCAGAAGTACACATTTCCTCCTGGCAACAATAACTGAAATACGATCCTTTCTTAATTCCTCTCTGAGTGTTTTCTCAAATAGCTTAATATCATAAGGATCAATAACTCTTACATTTTTTACGCCTGCCCCTTCTGCAATTTTCTCCGGTTTTATTTCTACAGTGTCTTCGCCCATTAAAGTCTTCCCCACGCCCGGGTGTACCTGAAGACCTGTCATAGCGGTAATCCTGTTATCCAGGATTATTATTACCCCGCTCCCTTTATTGTAGACACTGTCTACAAGCGGAGTTATCCCGGAGTGAAAAAAGGTTGAATCTCCTATTACAGATACTATCTTTCCTTTTAATTCCGGATCGGCTTTCTCCATTCCCAGAGCCTGCCCTACTCCAGCTCCCATGCACAAACAGCTGTCTATTGAATCAAGAGGCGGCAGTACTGCAAGAGTATAACAGCCGATATCTCCCATTACCGTTATTTTTAATTTTTTTAAAACATAAAAAACGGGGCGGTGTGGACAGCCTGCACACAAAACCGGCGGTCTCTGAGGAATTTTATCAGCAGCTTCCTTTTCAACTTCTATTCTATATGAAATATTTTTACCGGTATCAGAAGAAATATTAATACCGATAGAGCAGGGTTTATTTATTAAATCCGTTCCAAAAAGTTGCCTGTAAAGATTCTCCAGTATTCCAAGATTTAATTCACCGCATTGCGGAAAATATTCCTTTCCTATTATTTCAATTTCCGGATCAATTTGTTGTATTTGCTCCTGCAAGAATGGTTCCAGCTCTTCTATGACTATTAACACTTTTTTCCCTTTTATAAAATCTTTTACAACGTTTTTAGGGAAAGGACTTGAAATCCCAAGCTTTAATATAGGGACATTAGAAAAAACCTCTCTGGCATACTGGAAATTTATTCCGGATGTTATTATACCCACGCTATCAATTTTATTTTTATTTTTCGGAGCGTATATCCGGTTTAAAGAGCTGTGTTCGGAAAATCCTGTTAACTCTTCCCATTTCTTTAATAAAATCTTATGCCTTATTCTTGCATAAGCAGGAATCATTACATACTTTACACAATCTTTTTTATATTTTTTATCTTTAATTTCTATTCTTTCCCCCGGTTTTACAACCGACCTTGAATGAGAAATCCTCGTAGTCATCCTGATCAGGACAGGGGTGTCAAATCTCTCACTGATTTCAAATGCTTTGATTGTAAAATCTTTTGATTCCTGACTATCCGAAGGCTCCAGCATGGGTATTTTTGAAAATCTGGAATAATACCTGTTATCCTGTTCATTCTGGGAACTGTGCATATCGGGGTCATCTGCGGATATTACAATCAGCCCACCGTTCACCCCGGTATACGCAAGGGTCATTAATGGATCCGCTGCTACATTCAACCCAACATGCTTCATTGCAACCAGTGTTCTTGCTCCGGCTATACTGGCACCTGATGCGATTTCTAAGGCAACCTTTTCATTTACCGACCACTGGCTGTAGATTTCTTTATAACGCGAGATATTTTCAAGTATCTCTGTTGAAGGCGTACCGGGATAGGCTGTTGCAACCCTGACTCCTGCTTCAAATGCTCCTCTTGCAATAGCTTCATTCCCTGTTAAAAGTTCCGGACAATTTTTATTTTTCAATAAATCCTTTCACTTTTTCTATCCATCCTTACCGGATGGATTTAGATATTAAATTAATTTTTATTATACTTGCTTGGTATGCTTGCTATGCTTATTTATTAATTTTTATTATATCTATTAATATTAAACGCAGGAATTTTTAATTTTTAATATATTACAATAATTCTATTATACTTTCCACCTTAAAAAAACAATTTACCCTCTTAAATTTATTATGATTTTAATATAATATATCTAAAGATGGAATATAAGATTAGAAAGAAACAATTTAGAAGAGATATCAGCTATAGATACTTTATCTATATTGCTATAATAATATCTTTACTTCAGCTGCTGGGTTTAAAATCCTGCTATCAGGAGAGAATAACTAAATTGCCTGATAACCTATTTACGTCCAGAGTGAACTACCCTATTTCAGAGCTTATCATTGATACGGTTTACCAAAAAACAGGATCGGAAATCCCAGAAGACGCCGGAGCATTTGTAACTGAAAAAGATTCTTTGGCAGAACTGGATGAAAGTCAGTCCAATGATTCAGGAAGTCTGGATATTACGGATGTCCAAAAAGATATTGTTTTAAAAACTCTGGGACTTCTTGATAGTGATATAGAATATGGATACCAGGTTTTCCCTGACACGGGTTATCCTACTAACAATATATGGATCTCTACCGATGTGATATCCATGACTTTAAAGGAATGTGGCTACGATCTTATGGAATTAATAAATGAAGATATGATTAATCATAAAGAAGATTACCCGTTGGAGGACATAAAAGGCAGAAAGACACCAATAAAATATAGTGATTTCAGGGATGTTTTTTTCCAGGAGCAATTCTTCAAACGTAATGCGTTAACAACACTCCCACATGAATATGATTTGGATGATGAAAACAGAGATATTCTGTGGCAGCCGGGTGATATAGTTTATTTTCAATTTGATGAGGATAATCCTTATGCAGATTTAGGCGGATTTATTTCTCCCCATACAAATGAAGAAGGAGTTCCTCTGGTAATAATGATTTCCAGCGAATTCGGTAAAATCAGTGAAGTCGATGTGCTTCTGGAATATAAAATAGTGAAACATTTCCGCTACCCACCGCTGGAAGTCGAATAAGTAGAACCAGCATATTAAGAAAAAATAAACGGATTAAAATTTGTTCTGTGATCAAACCAGTCTACTTTTTCAGTTCTTTTTAAGAATCCTACAATCATATATGTAATAGGGGTAAAGATAACTTCAAGAGAGACCTTAAAAATGTAATTGGAAATAATTATAAATAACCCAAGTCTATTGTCATATACGCCAAGAAACGCAATAATCACAAAAATGACTGTATCGATAGCCTGACCCACTATTGTCGAACCTATTGTTCGTGCAAAAAGCCACCTTCCTTTTGTAAGGATTTTCATTCTTGCCAATATATAGGAATTTGAAAATTCCCCCGCAAAATACGCAATAAGAGAAGCAGTGACTATCCTTGGGGTCTGCCCCAGTATCGCCATATAAGCTTCCTGATGTTCCCATCCACCGGCAGGTTTGATCAGACCTATTAAACTGAGAGTCAAAGACATTAAAAGTGCACAGAAAAATCCTATCCATATTACGCGCCTGCTCTTCTTATAGCCATATACTTCGGTTAATATATCTCCAAAAATATAAGAAAGAGGGAAAAGGATTGTTCCGCCGTCAAAAGTAAATTTCCAGATTTCTACTATTTTTGTTGAAGCTATATTCGAAATTAGCAGAACTGCAACAAAAAGACCGGTTATCAGATCAAAATACCTGAACCTTTCCGGAGTATTCGTCTGTTTACTTAGATTAAGATTCATTTATCTATTATAACTATTTTAAAAATATTTTTTTATTTGTTTTTTTATTATTGATATTTTAGTATTATAATTCATAGACACGGTAATATGAAAATTTCTTGAACATTGTAATTTTTTCAAGAATGTTTAAAAGTTTAAATATCAATATTTAATAAATATTTTTTTGGAGGTCAGCATCCGATGAATACGGAAAAAAAATTTGACAGTACTGTTTTAAATTTTGTGATAGGCGGGGCTATTATAGGAGCAATTGCAGGTTACATCGTAAAAAAAATAGGTGCAAAAAATATAATGAATATTTTAAGGCAAAAGGAAATTATTCCTCCTTCTATATCAAACCTGTTAAATGAATTCACCTCAAGGAAAAAGTCTGCCGGATAGGAATAAACCAGCCAATAAACTTATTGCATGTAAATTATTTGTGACAGATATAAAAATATTATTTTATGATTTTTTAAAATCTTTTAATTATTGCTTCCGGGGCATCTTTTTCATTACCATAAAGTAATAAACAATTGCCGCAATACCATTCAGCTGGGATACAAAAAAAGTTACAATCAAAATCACGAGCCACATGGTTTTGGCATTTTCTCCGCCTGTTCCGGGCGGGAACTCATCGGGTTTTCTCCTCGCACAATCAACAAGTGCGATAATCCATACTGCTAAGAAAAAGAGCCCTACCAGCATTACAATAACTGCAAAACATATTACTATACCTGCCAGGCCTGAAACAAATAAGCTGCCAAATACATCGCCTGCCACTTCCTGTGTAGTGGCACAGCTGACAGCAAGCAGTACCGCTGCTGTAAACAGTAATAAATTAGCCCATAAAAATATTTTTTTCATAATTCCTCCTGTTTAATAAGAATATAATTTTAAAACTGATTCAAACAATTAAAAACTCTATTTACTCATAATGTTAAATTATTCATTTGGATAGTTTATGTAATATGAATCAGGCTTGGTGGCAACATCAATAATTGCCCATATTGTTGCAACAATTCCCCAGAAACCTATTGTAACTATAGTTAAAGCCAGATTTAGCCAGAATTTCCAGGAATCCTTTTCATAAGTATAAATCCATGTCCAGAAGCTTAAAAAAATTGCCAGTAAAAGAGCCACTGTCTTATCTTTAGAAACTTTCGGCTTATCAAGCACTCCCCCTTTAACTACCACACCGCAATGAGGGCAGACAGCAGCATTTTTATCTATACTTTTACCGCAGTTTGTACAAAAAATTTCTTCTTTTTTTACAACAGACTTTTCATTCATTTTACTGACTCCTTACTATACTTATAATAATATAAAATACTCTTTACGTAAAAAAGATTAAAAAGATTAATAACTTAAAGTAACACCAATAATGACAAGCGTAATAAATATAATGAATATTAATATACCTACTCCCCCGCAGACAATACCAGTAATATCAAAACCTCTTCCCTGGGAATCGGACTTTCCCTCTTTGATACTTTTCAAATCCAGTATTCCTAAAACGATAGCCACAACCGCAAATATCAGGCCTACGCCCCAGAACCAGCCGCAGGGCATACTTACAATACCTGCGATCAATGAAATTATAGCCATAGGGCCCGGTTTTTTTTCTTTTTCGTCCTTTTTTTGGGTGATATCACCTACTATTGCCCCGCATTTAGGGCACATAACCGCTTTTTCATCGATTAGACTGCCGCAATTCTGGCAATATTTTCCCTTTTTTTCATTATTCTCCTGACCATCCATATTTTCCTCCACATTTTATAAAATAAAATTATTATCAGAAACAAACCTACTGATAAGAGCTTTCTCTTAATATGGGGGAGTCAAACCAGGAACCTGATATCTTATAATTTCCCTCATCAGGCTCAGATATAACCATAGTAACCGTTACTTTATTAGCTTCTCCGGTATAATCAGCTCCATAAATAATGACAATCATTCCATTTTGGATCGTTGAACCTGAAATTTTCTTTGAACCTGCCTCATACTTTCCTATAGTGTTATTTAAATAAGAAGAAAATTTTATAAACTCTTCCTCCGGTACCGCTTCCAGCATCTTATCATCCAGATCCTTTTTATAATTTTCATAATCCCCGTTATTTAAAGCAATCAGAGCATTCTCTGCAGCTTTATCGGCAAAAGAAATTGCTTCCTCGCTAACTGTCGTGCAGCCCGAGGCCATAAGAGCAGTTATGGATATCGATAGAAGCACTGCAAGGATTAAAATTTTTTTTCTCATAAATTCTCCGCATGGAAATTTTTCTCTATTATAACTTTACTTTCCTTATTTTATATATATTCTAGGGATTCTATTTTTAAGCATGCATACAACTTCATAGTTAATGGTACCCATCAACTCCGCTAAATCCTGTGCAGTAATCTTGTTTTTACCCGATTCTCCTATCAATATGACTTCGTCACCGACTTTAATGTTACTACCGGCAGTAATGTCTGTGATATCTATCATAAACTGGTCCATCGTAACATTTCCCACTACCGGGGCATACATTCCATTTATTAAAACTACTGCTTTATTGGACAGCATCCTCGAATAACCATCAGCATAGCCCACGGGGACAGTGGCAATCAGACTGTCTCTTTCAGTTTTGAAAGTGCCACAGTAAGAAACAGGGTAACCTTTCGGAACACTTTTTATGAAAGAGATTTTCGTTTTAAGGCAGAGTAAAGGTTTTAATTTTGAGATGGTCCTGCCTGCTTCCGGATCGAGCCATTTGGTATAATCCATATCGTAAGGATTCAGGCCATATAAGGAAATCCCAATTCTCACCATATCCAAATGCATATTTTTATACCTGAAAAATGCGGCACTATTAGCGCAATGGCAGTACCTTACCGGTACCTTATAATCTTTTACCTTCCTTATACTCTCATTAAACCTATCCCATTGTAATTTTGTATAAGAGTCATTTTTACCACTCGCACAGGCGAAATGCGTTGAGATGCCTTCCAGTCTCAAATCTGGCAGGCCGGCAACCTTTAAAATCTCACGGGCGGCATCATTAAAATTTATTCCTATCCTGTTCATCCCTGTATCTATGTTAATGTTAACTTTTACATCTCTTTTAATCCTGGTGCATTCTTCTGAAAAGAATTTCGCCGATTTATATGAGTTTATACCCAGGATAAGGTCATTTTTTATAGCCTCCGTTACTGCCTCCGGCGGGCTTTCACCCAGAATATATATGGGTTCGGTAATTCCGGATTTTCTTAATTCTATTCCCTCTTCAACCAGTGCCACTCCGAGAGCCCACGCTCCGTTTTTTACCGCTTCTTTTGAAATCTCTACCGCACCGTGACCATAAGCATCGGCTTTGACCACAGCCATTATCCTAACGTTTTCAGAAGCTGCATATGATTTAATAATTTTAAGATTATGGATTAGGTGAAACAGATTTATTTCAGCCCATGCAGATCTTTTATTTATTATAGGATTCTGGTGCATAATATTTTCATAATAGATAAATAAATTTTTAAACCATTGATTTTACGATATCTGCCCTGGTAATTATTCCTGCCAGATCACCCTTTTTATCCAGAACAGGGACCCTGTTAATATTATATTTTATCATTATATTGGCAACTTCATTGACAGTTGTGTCTTTGTTAACCGTCCGTACTTTAGCAGTCATAATATCTTCTACTTTTATCCCGAGATATTTTGTGAGATTTTTTTTGAACTTATTCAGGCTTTCAAGATATATAATACTATCAAGCAGCTTGAAATACCCCGGGAAATGAAGATCGGCATCTTTTACAATTAAATCTCCTTCGGTAGCAATTCCAACCAGTTTTCCGCTGTCATCAACCACAGGGACCCCACTTATTTTATTTTTTACAAGCAATCCGGAAAGCTTTTCCACTGATTCATTTTTATTTATAGTTATAACTTTCTTTATCATAACATCTCTCGCTAAAATCTCCGGCATTTTTTGCTCCATTCATTAATGTTAATATTTATAATTTTTAAAATTTTAGTATTTTTAATATTTTATTTTCTCTATTTCCAGAAAAACTCTTTTAATACCCTCTAAAAGATCCGTTGCTATAAGCGAGGTCCTGCTGGTTTCTTTTATCATAATATCCGCCGCCAGCCCATGGATATAAACTCCGCATACGGCACTTTCCATTAAACCCATTCCCTGGCACAGCAACGAGCCGATAATACCGGTTAATATATCACCGGTTCCTGCCGATGCCAGGCCCCAGTTTCCTGTTGGATTAATAAAGGTTCTATTGTTGTAATCAGAGACTATGGTCCTTGCGCCTTTAAATACGGATGTTAATTTATATTTTTCTGCAGCCTCCTGATTTATCCTTATCCTATCCTCCAATGGAATAATTCCAAGGTTCATTATTAATGACATTTCTCCTGTATGAGGAGTTATTATAACATTTGTAAGATTAAAATCTCCCATACTGCCGGCATTCCCGGGTCCATAAAGCGCGTAAAGGCCGTCAGCGTCAAGTACTATAGGTTTCTTTATATTTTTTAATATTTCTCTTACCAGGCTTACTGTGCTTAAATCTCTTGAAAGCCCCGGACCTATTGCCAGTGCACTGAATCTATCACTTAATTCCAATATTTCATTTAAACTATTTGCATGCAAAAATACATTTTCTGTTTGTTCAACAGGATATGTGATTACTTCAGTGAGTTTTTCCTCAAAAACATTATTTAATCCCCGCGGACATACAAGAGTCACTATTCCGGCTCCGGATCTTAAAGCACCCATGCATGTCATTGAGGCTGCTCCGGTAAACCCGGCAGAACCTGCTATTACCAGTAAACTCCCAACTCTGTATTTATATGTCCAGGGTTCCTTTAGAGGTATAGTTCCTGCTACCCATTGAAGATCGGGTTCGAAAATCTGTTCATACTCTTCGTAATATTTTTTAGGAATGCCTATATCGATAATTAGAACCTCCCCTGTAAAAGCTGCACCCGGGTAATTTACCAGTCCTATTTTCTTGCAGCTAAATGTTATGGTTTTATCCGCCTTTACAGCTGTGCCTAAAATTTTCCCATCATCAGAATCAATACCCGAAGGAACATCTATTGAATAAATCTTCAGATTCTTATTTTTTTCCCTGGCAAGGTTTATGACTTCAATCACTTTCTTCGAGGAGCCATAAACATCCTTACCGTGAACTCCTGTCCCGAATAAAGCATCCAGTACAAAATCGGCCTTTTCTAATTCTTCATTAAAAAATGAGCCTGTCTTCTTATCTTCCGGATTTAAATAATAAATGTTATCTTTTTTACTTTCTTCTAACTTTTTAAAGTAAAACAAACTGTCAGGACTAAGTTTTTCTACAGTTGATGTGTGAAAGACTGTTACTTTCATACCATAATCCAATAAATCACCGGCAGCAACAAATCCGTCACCGCCATTGTTTCCGCTCCCGCAGACAACAATACCCCGTGCGGCCCTATTAAGTTCCTTACCTTCAAAATCAGTTATAATTACTTTAGCTATACCGCTTCCGGCATTTTTCATGAGCCATTTTGAATCTATCCCGCCGGTGATGGCTTTTTTATCAATCTCCGCTATTCTGCTTCCTTTTAGAATCCTGGTCAATCTCATTTTTTTGGTTGTATCATTCAATTTAAATCAACCTTCCTTTATAATTATAAAAAATCCCGGATTACAAATCCATAAATTATATAATTGCTACGGCATAGGCAACAGCGAAATTTTCCGTTGCCGATACCGATACTTTTATTTCTTTAATTTTAAGCTTCCCGCTGAACTGGTAAGTTTTTCCATATAGTTTTATAAAAGGTGCCCCGGCATCCGTATTTGACAGTTCAATTTCTTTTAAAGAAATATTTTTACTGACTCCTTCTGCCAGTGATTTTGCAACTGCTTCCTTTGCCGCAAAACGTGCCGCAAAACTCTGGAATTTACCTTTATTTTTCCTGTTACAATAATCTATTTCATTTCCGGTATAGACTCTTTTTAAAAAGCCAGAATTTTTCTTGATGGCAGATTTTATTCTTTCAACCTCAATTATATCAGTACCTATTCCATATATCTCCATAAATTTTTACTCCACTGTAACACTTTTTGCAAGATTTCGCGGCTGGTCAACGTTCCTATTAAGGTTCTTTGCTATATAATATGAATATAGCTGGACAGGGATAATAGTTAAAATGGCATACAATTCTTCAATAGTCTCAGGCACTCTGAAGATATGATCCGCATATTTTCTTGTATTTTTATCTTCCTGGCTGATTATGGAA